>JALWNS010000001.1 GCA_027083655.1 Bacteroidales bacterium
GAACCAAACAGAGCAAGGTGTAAAGCATTGCTTCTCACATAATGATGATATTACAATAAACAAAACAAATAATATTGCCCAGTCTAATAATATAATTGCCGCACCTTTCTGCATTATCCCAGAAATAGACACTGACTGGCAGATTGAACTCACTGATATATACATCCCTTCATTTGCATATAACTGTACACTTAAAGTAAGTCCCACCAGAGGCTCACCAACCATATAAATTTTTAGTCTAATTTTTTTTTATTAAAAAAAGTAAAGTTAAATTTAGACATTAGAGAAAATAGCAGCGTATAATTTATACGCATGCCTATCTCTTATTACGTGAACTGAAACAAACTAAAATCATTTATCAACTAAAAACAAAAACACAAAACAATGATTGATAAAATAATACAATTTTCTATTCGTAACAAAGCCCTAATAATACTAATGACTGTAGCGTTAGTCATAGGTGGTATATGGGCAGCGATAAAGCTACCTATTGATGCAGTGCCAGACATTACCAACAACCAGGTAATGGTTATAACACGTGCCCCAGGTCTTAGTGCCGAAGATATAGAGCAATACGTCACTTACCAGGTAGAGCTAACAATGAGCAACCTTCCTGGCGTTGAAGAAATACGTAGTATTTCCCGGTTTGGTCTGTCTGTTGTAACCATTGTTTTCAAAGAGAATATGGGCACATACCTGCCGCGTCAGCTCGTTAGCGAAAAACTTGTTGAAGTAAAAGAGAATATTCCACAAGGATTTGGCGAGCCCTTCATGGCACCAATAACAACCGGTCTTGGGGAAATTTACCAATACACATTGGAAGTGGAACCTGGTTATGAAGACCAATATGATGACATGAAGTTGCGTACCATTCAGGATTGGATCGTTAAGCGCCAATTGTCAATGGTGCCGGGTGTCGTTGAAGTCAACTCTTTTGGTGGGCACAAAAAGCAATATGAAGTAGCAGTAGATCCTGACCGCCTGCGTAGTTACGGATTAACAATTATTGATATTTATAATGCACTGGAAGCTAACAATGAAAACACTGGTGGCGCTTATATAGAGAAAAACCACCAGGCAAATTTTATCCGTGGCGTGGGTCTTATGCGTTCACTCGATGACATACGCAATACACTTGTCAAAAACGTAAACGGAAAGCCTATTTATATACGTGATGTAGCAACAGTACGCTATGGTAGTGCAGTCCGGTATGGCGCTTTCACTAAGGATGGTAAAGGTGAAGCAGTTGGCGGTATCATTATGATGCTCAAAGGTGCTAATTCCAATGAAGTTATCAAAGACGTGAAAAAACGGATGAAGCTCATCCAAAAATCATTGCCCGAAGGAGTAAAGATAAAACCATTCATTGACCGTAGCAAACTCATCAAGAAGACAACCAGTACAGTAGTCGAGAACCTGACTTTAGGAGCTTTGATTGTTATATTCGTCCTGGTTCTGCTATTAGGCAATATGCGGGGTGGATTGATTGTGGCTTCGGTCATTCCGCTGGCCTTGTTATTTACTTTTATAATGATGAAAGCCTTTGGTGTGTGGGCGAATTTAATGAGCCTCGGAGCTATTGACTTTGGTATTCTTGTGGATGGGGCGGTAATTATTGTGGAGAACACCTTATTTTATTTACACAAGAAAAGCTTTATTGGACGAAAATTAAGTACTGCCGAAAGAGATAAAATAGCTGCAGAAGCATCCGGCAAGATGATGAATTCTGCTTTCTTTGGACAGCTAATAATTTTAATTGTGTTTATTCCTATTCTGGCTCTTCAGGGTGTAGAAGGCAAGATGTTCCGCCCGATGGCTATTACATTTATATTTGCTTTGATTGGTGTGATGATTTTGAGCTTGACTTATGTCCCAGCAATGACTGCCTTGTTCATACAACCTCCTAAGTCAGATAAATTAACCCTTGGCGACCGGATAGTAAAATGGTTTGAGCGCATGTATATTGGACCTATTAACTTTGCTCTCAAACATAAAGTCTTTATACTGGTTAGTGCCTTGGTTTTACTTATTTCATCAATTTATATATTCACCCGTATTGGTTCGGAGTTCCTTCCTACGCTTGATGAAGGAGACCTAGCAATGCAAGCTATAATGCGCCCAGGAACTGCACTTTCTGATGTGATAGAGACAACAACAAGAACAGAAAAATTATTACTAGAGACATTCCCGGATGAAATAGAATCTGTACAGAGCCGTATCGGCGTGGCGGATATTCCTACAGACCCCATGCCTATGGATGTAGCAGACATGATAGTTATACTCAAGCCTAAAGATCAGTGGACTAAAGCTAAAACTAAGAAAGAACTTGTCGAAAAACTCAAACAAACCGTTAGCCAGATTCCGGGAGTAAATTTTGAATTTTCACAACCTATAGAACTAAGATTTAACGAATTACTTACTGGTGTAAGGGAAGACATAGCCATCAAGCTTTACGGTGAAGACCTCGGCATACTGGCAGATAAAGCCCAGGAAATAGCAAACCTTATTAAAGGTATCCCTGGTATCGAAGGTATTAAAGTCGAAGCTACCCAGGGCTTACCACAAATAACAATCAAATATAACCGTGAGAAACTGGGACAATATGGTCTAAATATCAAAGATCTGAATACAATTGTACAAACTGCTTTTAGTGGCGGAATAGCAGGTAAGATTTATGAAGGGGAAAAAATGTTCGACCTTGTCGTCCGTCTCAATCCCGAAAGCCGCCGTAGTATAGAAGATGTACGCAATCTCTATGTTCCTCTGCCAAACGGCTCACAGGTACCGCTAAAAGAGGTTGCAGATATTGAATACATGCTAGGCCCTATGCAGATTAGCCGTGACAATACCAACCGCCGTATTTATGTTGGTGTTAATGTCGGAGACCGTGATATCAAATCACTTGTTGAGGACATCCAGAAAGTACTGGACGAGAAACTATCACTTCCTCCAGGCTATTATATCCGCTATGGTGGTACATTTGAAAACCTGGAAAGGGCAACCAAGCGTTTAGCCATACTTGTGCCTATGTCATTGGCTTTGATCTTTGTTCTAGTCTACTTTGCCGTTAAGTCCCTCAAACAAACACTTATGATATACACTGCTATTCCACTTGCAGCCACAGGAGGTGTTTTATCCTTGTACTTGAGGGGAATGCCATTTAGTATTTCAGCAGGCGTTGGATTTATAGTACTATTTGGTGTAGCAGTGCTAAATGGACTTGTGCTTATAAATGGTTTGAATAACCTCAAACGCGATAAACCAGAGCTCGATCTATACGAAAGAATTAAGCAGGGATCAAAACGCCGTGTACGTCCAATACTGCTTACAGCTTCAACTGATATTCTTGGTTTCTTACCAATGGCAATTTCGACTTCTGCAGGTGCTGAAGTGCAACGTCCACTAGCTACTGTTGTTATTGGAGGTATGTTTACCTCTGCCCTGCTGACCTTGGTCGTTCTGCCTGTGCTTTATGCCATGGTTGAAAAAGACAAAACAGATAAACCCAAAAGAAACGGCAACGGCAACGGTCTGAAAGCAACCGCACTGGCCATGGTTATGCTTTTCTTTGGATTTAGCCTCAGTGCACAAGATGTTAGTTTACCAGAAACCGGAAATCTTATACATTTTGAGACAAGTACATCTGACGGTCTGGATCTAGGAAAAGCGCAGGCTTTGGCACTGAAAAACTATCCTGCACTCAAAGCAAGACAAATTAACATAGAGAGGCAAAAGGCCTTGCGGGCTTCTGCTATTGACCTGGGCGAAACAACTATTTTCACAGGAGAAGAAGAAGTTGGACAGACTGTGGGTGTGAGAAATATTATTGGTGTCGAACAAAGTGGGATAGACCTGCTAGGCATACCAGCACGGTCGCAACTGGTCAAATCAAACATTGAACTTGCACAGGCCCAATATGAACTAACAAAAGTTGACCTGCTCAGACAAGTTTCTTTTGCGTGGGTAGATGCTTGGACATACAAAGAGCTAACAACCATATATAAAATGTTGGATAGTATGTACCAAAATTTCCTCAAAATCGCCGAAATAAGGTACAAAAGCCAGCAAACATCAAAAATAGAGTTCCTGACTGCAGAAACAAAATATGCCCAGGTCAAGCTACAGATAGAGAATATCCAGAGTAAGTACCGCAGTGCATTAATTAGCCTTAACCAGTACTTAATGCTCGATACATTATACAATGTTGGAGATATAATGCTCGATACACTTCCTATGGATTGGGACGATAGCCTTATGGTTAGTCCTGTTGTTGACTATAGTAAAAAACAGACACAAGTCTCTGAGGCTCAATGGAAAGCTACTCGTGCTGCCCTGCTTCCCAAATTCAACCTCTCTTACACTGCCCAGAACATTGACGGACAGAAAGGTTATTTCTCTTGGCAGGCAGGAATAAGCATACCTATTAATCCAGCTACTGGCTCAAGGATTAAATCTAGCCGCCTGGGATATGAGATGAGTAAATATAATCTAGAAGAAACACAGCTTCAGGTCAATGCACAGTACACTGCCTTGCTAAACAATTTAATTGTCCTAAGGCAAATGATTAATTATTATGAGCAAAACGCTATTCCTGTAGCTACAGAACAATTCAAGGCAGCTTTGCTAGGATACAAACTGGGAAGTATCGATTACCTGCAATTTATCCAGAACATAGAAAATGCTATGAAAACCCGCGAAGATTACATCCTCACTGCCAATCAATATCTTAAAACTATTTTCCAGATACAATACCTCACTGGTAAATTTTAAAACACAAAACACAAACCCAAAAATCTAAAACTATGAAATACAAAATATCAATCCTCATATTAACACTAGGTCTGATCCTGACAGGATGCAAAAGTAAAAAGCAGAGCCAGGAAAACATGCAAGACCAACAGCATCCTAAAGATGTCGTTATTCTTAGCGAGGACCAGATGAAAGCCGTAGGCATAGAAATAGGCACATTTGAGATGCGAAACCTAACATCTATTGTCAAAACAACTGGCCAACTGTCTATTTCACCGCAAAACCAGGCAGAAGTTTCAGCTGTAATCGGTGGTAATGTTAAGGAAATAAATGTTTTCTATGGTCAAAAAGTGAGAAAAGGACAGGTGCTTGCCGTTCTGGAACATCCTGATTATATCAAACTTCAGGAAGACTTTGCACAGGTGGCTAATGAACTTGATTTCCTCGAAAAAGACTATCAACGCCAAAAAGAACTTTACGAACAAGGAGCAACATCCGGCAAGCAATACCAGATGGCAAAGAGCAAATTTTTTACAGCCAAGGCCCGCTACGAAGGCCTGCGCCAGAGGCTTAAAATGCTTGGTCTTAACCCTGATGACGTTATCCAGGGCAAAATTACCTCTACAATAAAAATTTATTCGCCAATAAATGGTACTATCACAGCTATTAATATCAATGTAGGAACATACGCAGAGCCTGGCCAAACATTGTTTGTCATCAAAAATAATGATAGCATACACGCAGACCTGCTCGTTTATGAGAAAGATTTACACAAAATCAGAAAAGGCCAAAAAGTCCATTTCATGGTCTCCAACCGTCCTGATGGCGATCTATATGGCCGTATTTTTGCTATTGAGAAAGAATTTGAGCCAGACATACGCGCAGTTAGAATTCATGCTACTGTCGAAGGCGATAAAAAAGGCCTTATACCTGGAATGTTCATAACAGGCCATATCAACACTGATAGCATATACACCAGATCCCTGCCTGTTGATGCTGTTGTGCGCGAAGGCGAGAAATACTACATCTTTATAGTGGATGACCAGGCCCTCAAAGAGGAACTCCAACACCGCGGACAAACACAGAACCCAGAAAAATTACACGCTTTCCGAATGGTAGAAATAGCCAAAGGAGCAGAAGATAACGGATACGTAGAAATACGACTGCTCAATCCCCTGCCCGACACAACCAAAGTCGTGGTCAAAGGTGCCTATTACCTGCTCTCAGACCTGAAAAAGGAAGAAACAGAACATGAACATTAAATCAAAAAAAACATAAAACAATGAAATACAAAATTTTATCAATCACATTCTTATTGATGTTTTTTACCGCTGGCCTCTTTGCGCAAGAAGGCTCTGAAGCCCAACAGCAGACAAAGGAAAAATACCGCATCATCACAGGCGTTAGGGTTAACCCCTTGCTCATCTATTACCAGGGGCAAAAGATAGAGACAACACGTCTGCACGGAGAGCTAGGCGCGCTTTTCAATAAGCGCATCTATTCCTCTGTAGGCTATACACCATTCGTCAATGCAGTGTACAACTTCAACGAATATTGGTTCATTGGCTTTGACCACAAAGTACCAGTGTCAATGGTAGTGGCTGCCGAATATATGCTAACAAACAAAAAGCTCTTTGTCCAATTCGGCCCCAACATCAAGCTTTCTAAAGTCGGCAACATGTTCATTTTCGCGTTTCGCTCTATTGACGACCCAACCTGGGGCTTGAAAGTGGGTACATTTATACCGCTTAATGTTTTGCTAAAGAAGAAGTAAACCTGCAACAAACCATATCGGGGTGCCTGCGAGCACCCCGATATTTACATAACTCTTTCACTAGGACAATAGAAAAACACATAGCACATGAAACACTCTGTTTACCACATACCAGAGATGGACTGCGCGGCCGAGGAAAGCATGGTGCGCATGAAGCTACAGCCTGTAAAAGGCATCAAAAAATTGCGCTTTGACCTGGAGGCGCGCCGTCTGGACGTGTTCCACGACGCAGATGAACAGCAGATTACCCGGCTGCTGGAAGAGCTGGACCTGGGCGCCAGGCTTGTAGAAAGCACAAGCATGGACGACCAGACATTTGAGCCAGACGACACGCAGCAACAACGCCGCCTTCTGTGGACTGTGCTGGGTATCAATTTTGCTTTCTTCCTGCTAGAAATAACAACTGGCTTCCTGGCCAATTCCATGGGACTGGTGGCTGACTCGCTGGACATGCTGGCCGACGCTATTGTTTATGGCTTAAGTCTGTTGGCAGTAGGCGCTGCAGTGAGTCGCAAAAAACGTGTGGCGCGACTGAGCGGATATTTCCAGATGTTTCTAGCTCTGCTAGGTCTAATTGAAGTAGTGCGCCGCTTTATCGGAGCAGAGCCTTTGCCAGACTTCCGTATGATGATTGGCATATCAACCCTGGCGCTCATAGCCAATTCTTTCGCATTGTGGATACTGACCAGGAGCAAAAGCCAGGAAGCCCACATGAAAGCAAGCATGATTTTTACTTCTAATGACGTGATAATCAATACAGGCGTCATACTGGCCGGTGTGCTTGTTCTGCTGACTAATTCCAAATACCCTGACCTGGTAATGGGCGCTATCGTGTTTGTTATAGTGATGCGCGGAGCCCTGAGAATTCTTAAGCTAGGCAGGGAGTAACTCTCCACTCACCATAGTTTAAGTATTCATTCTTTAATACACAGAATTACAACGTGATTAATCAAAGTATTTAAACATTTGTTAAACATTAGTTTTTTGGCTAAATTCGTTTAGCTAAACACAAGCAACATGGCCCGCACACTTTACATAAAAAACATGGTCTGCCCCCGTTGCATCATGACTGTTGAGAGCATTCTCCAACGTTATGATATACCGTATAAGGAGGTTAAGCTGGGACAGGCTATTCTTGAGCAAGATATTGACCAGGAGACCATTAACAAAATACAGGAAGACCTGCGCCGTGTGGGTTTTGAACTGATACAGGACCAAAGGCAAATCATCGTTGAACAAATAAAAAACATTGTCATTGAATACATCCGCTACGACACACTGGGCAATAAAAAGATAAATTTCTCAGACTATCTTTCCGAACGGCTCGGTAAAAGCTATTCCTACCTGTCCGAAATTTTTTCAAAGTCAGAAGGAAAAACAATAGAACGCTACCTTATCCTGCAGAAAATTGAGCGGGTTAAAGAGCTTATCACATACGGCCAGATGAATTTCTCCGAAATAGCATACGAGCTCAATTATAGCAGCGTAGCACACCTCTCGCGGCAATTTAAGCAAATCACAGGCATGACCCTCTCTGAGTTCCGCGACAGGGCCAGGGAAGAACGCAAAAGCCTGGACCAGATATAGCCAACAAAAGACTTGTAGAAAAACTCATACAATCTTTATTAACACACTGCTTTATCCCCACCATAAAATCTTGCAAAACTTTTCCCAAATTCTGTAACACACCAGCCATACATTAAGCGTAGCTTTGGGTTATGAAAAATATCATAACCCGAATACAACATGCTTAACAAAACCATTAAGTTCTTCTTAGAAAATAAGCTAGCCACCGTAATCGTCCTGACATTATTAATTGGTCTGGGCATATCTTTTTCACCTTTCAACTGGAAAACATTTCTGCCCAATGACCCCGTGCCCGTAGATGCTATCCCAGACATTGGAGAAAATCAACAGATCGTTTACACTGAATGGCCTGGACGTTCGCCCCAGGATGTTGAGGAC
>JALWNS010000002.1 GCA_027083655.1 Bacteroidales bacterium
GGCCTTAAACTCGGGGGAATGGGTTCGTCTTTTCCGTCTCATCGCTTCTCTCCAGAGCCTATCGCTCATGATGGAGGAAGCACTTATCTGCGTCCAATTACTGTCCGATCAGAGGGGGCCAGCTCTAAGTGCCTTGTTAGCGGGATTATAAGTAAGACACTTCAAGTTTACGCATTTAGTGGGTTTATCATTTTATACTTGCCAAGCTTTATGATGTTTATTATCGTTATTTGTGTTTTGATCTCTTTCGATTCGCAATCAAAGTGCGCGAGCTTCAGGCGCGGTCTATGCCACAATAACTACTCTTCATTTACTGAATTAACCAGGTATATAAGAGCATAGTACCAGTCAAGAAGATGTATGAGTAGAATCTTGTAAAACATTTACCCGGACTACTTGCATATCTTTATACTTGCTATATCGATAAAGGGTTAATAATTTTATATTCTTTTCATTTGTTGAATTTCTTCATATACATAGCGTGAAGTCTCAGTAGCATAGAAATCTTTGCTGTGTAATATTAACTTATGCGACGCTCTAGTTGAGGCTACATAAAGAAGCTTTTTTTCCTCTATTTGATCAATATCTACCGCAATGGCGATTTTACTCTCAATTCCTTTGGAAGATAGGTAGGTAGTGAACTTCATCCTTTCTCCATCGGTAATATCTTTAGATATTACAGTGTTATTTCTTATTTCTTCTGGAAGGAAAGATTCGATTTTGTATAGGGTTTTATATGTTGGTGCAATGAGTAGGATATCCCCATAATTATACCCTTCATCGATTAGTGATTCTATTCTTTTAGTTAGATATCCGTAGTCAGATTCTAGGAGTTCAATAGAATCTTCTGTCATATTTTTTAGTATAATATCTTGAGCATCTTCATAGAATTTTTCTACCTCTTTTCTGTAATCTGTATCTCTTAAAAGAAGTGAAATGCCCAACTGGATATGCTCTTTTGTTGTTCGATAGCTTGTTTTTAATAATTTGGATCGACCTCGCATATCAAGTCCTATATCCTGTTTCCAGTTAATCTCATTTGGATTGTAGATGCTCTGCAGACGATCACCGGCCAAGAATAGATTAACAATTTTCTTTCCTTCCAAATCTTCATGTTGGATGAGAAGCTTTAGGAGAAAATGATACCAATTTATATAAAAATCCTGATATTCATCAATTAGTATAGCATCATATTTAGGTCTACAATTTTCTCTAGCATCATCAGGCAATATATCACGCCAAAATTCTTCACTATTATTTTTATAATCTCCCGGAGAAAGAGAACTATGTTCTGTGGCAATTTTGTGAAATGTTTTTATTTCTATATTTTCCAATGAAATATCGTGATAATCCATCTCATCTTTAATATTGTTCAGTTTTGCTTCCAGTTGAGACCTGAGAGATTTATTGTATGTAACAATAAGAATTTTCCAATTCGGATTAGATTTTGCCAAATGAACTGCTCTAGAAAGCAGTACAACAGTCTTTCCGCTCCCAGGAATTCCGGTGATCATATAGTGACCATCTGGTACATTTTTTGCAAATCGCTCCTGTTCGACATCTAGAGTAGCAATCTTGTTATCTAGCCGAGTTAGATTTTCACTAGGGGAGCTATAAATTTTTATCTCTGGAAAAATAGCTGTCTTGATAGTATTTATATGAACATCATCTATCGGGGCCATATCATTCTTGAATAGCATTGACAAGCTTAGATTTTCTAGCATATCTTTATAGAGGACTCGTACTGGATGATAGAGCTGGCCCCCTCTGATCGGACAGTAATTGGACGCAGATAAGTGCTTCCTCCATCATGAGCGATAGGCTCTGGAGAGAAGCGATGAGACGGAAAAGACGAACCCATTCCCCCGAGTTTAAGGCC
>JALWNS010000003.1:0-1293 GCA_027083655.1 Bacteroidales bacterium
CCCCATATATAACCAATAGCAGTATTGCCGCTAACATTATCAATACTGACAAACGAAGGTACTTGCCCTGGATCATCAAATTCAAAGCGTACTATGTATTGTTGGGCAAAGGCGGCAATGGCCAAATGCATAAAAATAAGCATAAAAACAAGACGTCTCATGTGCATTAGTTTTCTATATTAGGTTTAAAGATACAAGGTTTTAAAATTTTTATCCAAAAACAAATGATTTTAACATGCTAAATTTTAGCTTTGCAGAGAAATTTTTAATCTCTAAGGCTTATGGGCATAATCACTAAAGAGAAGTTCTTATCCAAGGAATGGATAATAGCATATTCATTCATTCTAATAGGTACGTTTACAATGGCGCTAGGCTTTGTGTTTTTCATTAACCCATATAAGTTTGCGCCCGGTGGTGTCTATGGTATAGCTATAGTTATACACCATGTCACAAAGCCATTGGTCGAAGGTTTTCTTCCCCATGGTCTACCTATAGGTCTTACTGCCTTATCAATGGATATACCCCTGACAATAATAGGGAGCCGTATACTGGGTCCTCGCTTTGGGGTCAAGACAGTTGTTGGTTTTGTTTCAACAGCTGTTTTTGTGGACGTGTTGCAGAACTTATGGGGAGATAAACCTTTGGTACAGGATGATCCCTTACTATCTGCCATTTTCGGTGGAGTACTAGTTGGTATTGGTCTAGGATTGGTTTTCCGATCACGTGCTACTTCTGGTGGTACTGATATTGTTGCTTCCATTCTGGAGAAATATACCAAGCTTCCTATAGGACAGTTACTAATGTATGTTGATGCAAGCATAGCCCTTTTAACATTAGTAGCATTTCACGACTGGTCTATTCCTTTGTATTCTATGATTATCATTTTCATAACAGGTAGGGTAATTGACATAACTCTCGAAGGTTTTGACTACAATAAAGCTGTTATTATAATCTCTGACCACCACGAAAAAATAAGGGAAATAATACTACATGAAATAGACCGCGGCGGTACTATTATACCAGCCCGTGGTATGTACCATAACCGTGATAAAAAAATCATTTTCACTGTATTGGGCAGACGGGAAGTTGAATTTCTTAAGAACAGTATATCCAAGGTAGATCCAGAAGCCTTTATAACAATTGTTGAGGCAAAAGAGATACTTGGCAAGGGCTTTAAATCACTGATACCTTCGGAACACATGAGATAATTACCAAGGAGCGCCTGTAGGCGCTCCTTGGTAAATTTATCACTTCTTCTTTTTGAGGCGTTGGATTTCCTCTTCCAGTTCCTTT
>JALWNS010000003.1:1303-1871 GCA_027083655.1 Bacteroidales bacterium
TTTATCTTCTTGTCTTTCTTAGCCAACTGGCGCGAAGCATCAAACAATCTCTCTTTTAGCTCTTTCTCCTTCTGCTCCAGCCGTCTATGCAGGTACTCCAAAATCTCCTTATTAGCTAAATAATTTTCCATTTCTTTGCTAAGCTTAGTTCTCTCCTTATTGAGCTTTTGTATTGCATCTATAGACTGTTTTTCCCTTTCATGTGCTAACTCCAATGCTTTGTTCAATTCCTTATGTTTCTTCTCAAGCTCTTGTAGCCTCTTCTCTGCGAGGTCTCTTTGCTCCTGTAGTTGACGGCGCCCCTCTTCTATCTCTGCCATCTCCAACCTTAGTCTTAATTCTTCCTCCTCAAGCTCTCTTGCTTTCTGCTCCAATTCCCTTGCTTTCATTATATTTTCTGTAATATCGGCAGAGATAGCAATTATCTGGATAATGTTACCCTTAGGATCACGTAAAGGAGAGTAGTATTCATCAAACCAATATTCCTTGCCATTTATGGTAAAATGACGGACATAATGCACTGTCTCTCCTTCTTTAACTCTTTCCAGAAGCTTTTCCTGGGTTAATT
>JALWNS010000004.1 GCA_027083655.1 Bacteroidales bacterium
ATATAAAGCTTATACAGAATTATTTTCATGTCGTACACAAAGACTTAGCGGTCAGTTCTGTGTCAGAGGTGCAGGAGAGTTTGCTCAAATTAGATTTTAAAAAAGCTAATCAATGGCAGCTTATAAAAGATATAAAGCATGAGAGTATTTATGTCGTACTAAATACAGAGGCCAAAGAGATATGGGAGAAATACATAGAGATATACAATTCTGATCTGGACATGTTCAGGAAAAAAGCAGAATTTGCAAACATTAAAGCAAGATTTTACGATTTTGTTGTCAATGTGCCTATTCCGTGGGATACTGATAAGATTATGATTGATGCCGAAAAAGTAGCAGGATTTTATCTAGTTGACCCTCAGGTAAGTGACTTTTATTATTACGATGGGAATGATTTTAGTCAAAACATTGGCTATGTGGCGGACATGGATTTTCTTTCTTATTAAATAATAAAGTTATGCACATTTTTATCAACACATATGGGACATATCTCCATGTTAAGGATGAGATTTTTGAGCTACGTGTCCCTCTGGAAGATAAACAGACAAAAAAAATTTACCTGGCACCACAAAAGATCCAGGGCATTGTGGTGAGCCGTGGCGTAGCTATTAGCTCCGACGCTATTATCTTAGCCCTAAAGTATCAGATTGACATCGTTGTACTGGACGAATTGGGCAATCCACTGGGAAGGTTCTGGCATTCCAGGTTGGGCAGTACAACAAAGATCAGAAGGCAGCAATTGATGCTTACGTTGTCTGATAAAGGAAGCAAATATATCAAAGAATGGTTAGCCAGAAAACTAAAAAACCAATATGATTACCTCCAACGGTTGAAGAAAAAACGCCAGGCAAAACAGGAATTCATTGATTCTAATGCACAGAAAATTAAGGATCTACGAGCAAAGATTAATAAAACTGACCCTGCTCCTATTGAGCAAATCAGTGATACACTCCGGGGACTGGAGGGAACGGCTGGTAGAATTTTTTTTAAAACACTTAGCCAGCTATTACCAGAGCATTACCAGTTTGAAGGGCGGAGCTCCCGTCCGGCCCGTGACCAGTTTAATGCCTTTCTTAATTATGGCTATGGAGTCTTGTATTCAAGGGTAGAAAAAGCGCTGATGATAGCAGGGCTTGACCCTTATGTAGGAATAATGCATAGAGATGATTACAACCATAAAAGTCTTGTTTATGACTTTATTGAGCCGTATCGCATATGGGTGGAAGAGACAGTGTTTAAGCTTTTTTCTACAAAGAAGGTAAACAAAGCCCATACCGGTGAAGTCACAGGAGGGATGGCTTTGAATAAGGAGGGTAAAGACCTTTTGTTGAAATTTTTGATTGATTTTATTGACAACCAAAAGGTTAATTATCTGGGAAAGCGCCGCACCCGCAATGATATTTTGATGCTTGAGGCTATAAATTTTGCTCAAGAAATCTTGCATGACAAAAGTCTTAATATTAATAATAACATTGATTTTTTAACAATTTAAGATTTAATCTGTATGATTGTCTGGGTATTATATGACATACAAAATACTAAGGTGAGAAACAAAGTCGCTAAGATTTGTAAAAAGTACGGACTTTACCGCGTACAAAAATCTGTTTTTCTTGGAACAATAGAAGATGTGCAGAAAGAAGCACTTTCTTTAGAGATTGAAGAGCTTATTGATCTGGATAATGATTCGGTGTATATTTTTCCTATGAATAAATCAGAATTGCGACAGACTGTTCTTCTAGGACAGGCTTTTGACAAAAAATTGGTAACAGACGAGGTAAAAGCACTGTTTATATGATAATGCCTATTGACATACTCAACTATTTGTATTGTCCACGATATATTTATTATCAATATGTTTTAGAAATT
>JALWNS010000005.1 GCA_027083655.1 Bacteroidales bacterium
ATATTCTCCAGCAGTTATACGACTACACTGTTTATCATTTTTCCACAGAAGAGAAAATGTTAGAAGAAGCTAACTATCCCTTATTGGAGAACCATATAAAAGAACATAAAGAATTTGTCCAAAAAATCAATGAATTTATTACCAGATTTAAGAAAAATGATTTTATGCTTAGCTATGATGTCATGTTATTTTTGAGAGATTGGTTGTTCAAGCATATCCTTGAATCAGACCATAAATATCAATCTTATTGTAAATGAGGAAACCATTGCTATACATAATAGCGGTAATAATAACATTCGCCTCTTTTCTTAAGCCAACTAAAGCACAAAACACAATTGAGTACCAGGACAGTACATTGCGCAAGAAAATTCTTTCTTATCTTGATTCTGGAGACACCTATCAGTATTCCAATTTTGATTCTGCCCTGTATTTCTATAATAAAGCAGAAGAGTTAGCCAAAACATGTAATTGCACTGACTTACTACCTAAAATCTATAATTACAAAAGTATAATCTTAATCAATCAAGGAAAATTTGCCCAAGCACATAATCTTCTTAACCAGGCTCTTGAGATCTGTACAGACTCGACCTATATTATGTACATACAGCATAATATAGCTTCAATTTACTTGAATTTAAAGCTCTATAAACAAGCTTACTCTATCTATCGACAAGAACAGAAATTTTTCCTCCTGCACAACGACACTTCAGCTTTAGCTTCTGTCTTGTCCAATCTTGCTATCATCTTTTACAAAGAAGGACTGATAGACTCAGCGCTTTTGTATATTGATAGGTCTCTAAAACTTTATGAACAGCTTAAAGACACAATGCAATATACTTATATTTTGATGAATAAGGCTCTTTACCTCAAAGAAAAAAAAGAATTTAATGATGCTCTTAAAATAGTAGATCAGATTAGAACCAAAGCCTCCAGAGAGAAACTCTATTTCTTTTTAAACAAAGCCGACATTATCGAAGCTCAAATTTATGAAGCTAAAAACAACTATGACTCTGCCCTTTATTTCTACAAGAAAGCACTGAATTTAGACAAAGGGCTAAACAATTTTTATTCCCAATATTACGACTATCTATATATTTCCGAGACATTCATAAATTTAGGGCAATATGCCCTTGCCTATGATTACTTCGACAGTGCCAAGATTCTTCTGACTACTAAGCCAGATATATTTACACATTCTGACAAACAGTTGTTTTATCATATTGGCTATGTTATCAACAAAAAGCTTTCACAACACGAGAAAGCTCTTTTTTACCTGGAAAAAGAAATGACACTAAAAGATTCACTTGATAAAGCTAACGAAATACAAAAATTAAAGATCTATCAACAGCAACAAGCTATTAAGAAAACACAGGCAGAATTAGTTTATTATCAAAAGCTTACAAAAACAAAATCACGATTACTTAACTTCTACAAATATGCTGCATTATTAATACTTCTTGTCCTGGTGATAATTTCTTATCTGGGATACAAACTCCGCAAAACTAGCAAGCTACTACTGAATAAAAATAAAAAACTTCAAACACTTTTGGAAAAAGACAAAATACAAATAACTCTATTCCAGATACTTAATAAAGCATTTCAAAGTATTAACATAGCCGACAAACAAACATTCCTCCAGGATATTCTAGAAGAAATAATCAACATCCCATGGCTAAATTTACTTCCTCACGGAGCCATCTATACCTTAGACGATAACGGAGACCTGGTCCTGACTGCTTCAATCGGTTTCGAAAAATGGAAAAAACAGTGCTCTGTTATTAAACCAGGACAATGCCTCTGTGGACAAGTTTTCAAGAAAGGCAAACCTATTTTCAAAAAACATGTAGATAATGAACATAGTATAACTATCGATAGTGTCCCAGATCACGGACATTTTATCTTTCCACTTAAACTGGGAAACAAAATTATTGGCATAATTAATCTATACACAGCACCTGGCATGGAGATCACAGAAGAACAGAAGCAATTTTTCGATAAATTAAGCTTCCTTATAGCACTTCTTATTGATCGAGTAAATCAAAGAATTAGAATAAATGAAAATATTAAACAACAAGATGCTCTAAATCAAAAGCTTTTTGCACAATCTTTACTATTGGAAGAACAAAAACGTAAAGTAGAAGAAGCTAATAAAAAAATACAACAGCAAGCAACAGAATTAAAAACGATTTTAAATAACCTTGAGGATAGTATAAATTATTCTTCCTACTTGATACATTCACTTTTACCATCCGAACAATATCTAAATACCCTTTTCAAAGAACACTTTGTCATATTCATCCCTCGAGATAAAATTGGCGGTGATTTCTACTTTGCCTCTAGCCATGAAAACAAAATAATCTGGGGAATAGGAGACGCCACAGGTCATGGGGTACCTGGAGCACTGATTGCTTTTATCGGTATTACCTTTATCCAGGAAATTGCAGATAAATTTGACGAACCGCAGGATGCTCTCACATTTCTCAGAAATAAAATGAATTCCCTCTCACATCACTCTAATTTAGAAAGCGTAAAATCTAGTGGTTTCGAGCTAGGATTATGTATTTATGATAAAGATAAAAATCAACTCAAATACGCCGGTGCAAATATTACACTCTACCTGCTTCGAAATGGACATCTGCAGAAATTCAAAGGAACTAAAGCTCAAATAGGCCATAACCTCGTAGAAAGAGATTTTACACAACACATTATAGATCTCCAGGACGGCGACGTTCTTATATTAAACTCTGACGGAATTACAGACCTTCTTGGAGGTAAAGCTTACAAAAAGCTTTCTAGAAAAAACTATGAAAAAATACTTGAAGAAATTAGCTACCTCCCCCTTGCAGAACAGAAAAAAGTGCTCTTGAACGTTATATCAGAGTGGAAAGGCGATAACTGCCAGAATGACGATATTGTTATTTTCGGTGTAAAAATTTAGTATTAGGGCAACTGTATTGGTAATGCAAAGAGATTATCTGACAAATCGTGCAATTATTTCTCTCACCTGTGGCAGCCGCTCTGCTTCAAATTCTGGATGAGCCTTTAGCCAGCGCCAATTAGTAGGCGAGGGATGAGGCAACACAATAGCAGGGTTATCCCGAAGCATAAGGTCCTGGTCAAAGACTAAATCTGTAAAAACTGACTCAGGGAAAAAGTACTTGGCTGCTACAGATCCAATGATTATAAAGATCTCATTCTGCACTGTCTGCATCTCTCTGTCCAGCCACAGACGGGCACAACGCAGAGGCGGGCGCCGGTCCGTGCCTTTTCCGGTTTTTCCCGGATAACAATGTGCAATGGAGGTGATGTAAAACACTCTTTTGTCATAAAACGTCCCTGCATCCACACCATACCACTGGCGTAGCCGCTGGCCCGACTGGTCGTCAAATGGCTTGCCGCTCTTATGCACACGCAGAGAAGGTGCTTGGCTAATCTGCATAATTCTAGCCTCTGCCCTTCCCCACACAAACGGACGTGGCTCAAAGCCAAAATTTTCCCTGCACAAACGGCAAGCAAGTATCTGCTTGTGCAGCTGCTCCAGGTCTCTTTGTCTATTTTGGTAATCTTTAGCCACGATTTTTTCTATTAACACCAAACTGAACGTAAATATACCAAATTCTGCTTTTTGTCCAGTAGATTAATCCGTTAGTACGTTTCTGGAAAAACAATTCGCGCTTCTTTTGCGGGCGTACGGATGTACCCCGCAAAAGGGAGGAATGGAAGTTATTTAAGTCGCTGTGCACCTACATTCATTGTCTAAAACCCACATACTTTGCGGGCGTGCGGATGCACCCCGCAAAGTTGATAGAGA
Source organism: Bacteroidales bacterium (assembly GCA_027083655.1). Taxonomy (GTDB): domain Bacteria; phylum Bacteroidota; class Bacteroidia; order Bacteroidales; family S143-33; genus S143-33. The sequence goes on from JALWNS010000005.1 coordinate 3,812, forward strand.
TATTTATCCACAGTACGGAGGGCATAAAAAGACTTTTGTAGGTTAACTTACGCCGTGTCTATCCTCATGTAACGGAAAAGACACTTTAATCACTTCCCTCGGAAATTTAGATGATTCTTACCGGCGCAACCTTTGCGGGCGTGCGGATGCACCCCGCAATATTCTGTTTACACGTGAGGGCGGAGGCGGATATGAGGCGCAGGCTAGGCCCGGGTGGTACGGCTGCGAGGAGGCGACCAGGGCAAGCCACCGCAGTAGCCTGCTAGTACCACAGGTCTTGGCCAAGCCGAATAAGAGCCGCAGACCGGCCCGGAGCCGCTAAACATACCTTATGCGCTGCTAGATTTGCAAGATGCCTACGCCACTTTTACATCTTATAGCAGGGTGTCGCAAGGTATCTACGATACGCTTGCGACAGATAGGAGATTTCGTAGCAAGGTACCTACACTACACTTGTGACAGATGGAGGTTTTCGTCGCAGGGAGAAGGACTACACGCTGGCGGCTAGAAAGAGGCTACAGGATTTGCAAGGTCCTACGCCACGCTTGCAAATGGTATAAAATATCATCGCAAAGTATCTAAGCTACGCTCATGACAGATGGAGATTTCGTCGCAGGGAGAAAGACTACACGCTAGCGGCTAAAGCTAATTTATTATGCGGTGAGGGGCACGCCCAGAAAAAATTTCTAAGCACCCGCTACCTTAAGCCTTTCCTTTTTCATTGACCAGATCATCACACCTATTGCCATAATCAGAAAGGCAATGCCTAGCAAAAACACACCTGTGTAACCAATTACACGGTAAAGGGCAATACCCAACAGAGGTGCAAAAGAGCCACGCAGACCCGTAAAAGTCACATGAATAGATTGATAATCAGAAGCCTGGTCTGGCGACGCAAAATAAGCAGAACCAATATACCACAGCAGGCCCATCAAAGCTGCAAAAATACCATAAAAAACATAAGCCAGAACCAGGGTGTAATAAAGCTTGATGTTCCACACCTCAACATAATTCTTGACATAATACGAGAGAAACAGGAAAAACAGAAACATAGCCATTGCCGAGTATGTAAAAATGCCGAATTTGCGTGGATCAGTCTTACCAATAAAATGTCCAAACACCGGCAAAAGCAGGATATTTAACAGGTTGTAAAAGTTCTTATAAAAAGCCAAGGAAGAATAATTCAAGTGTAAAACATCATTCAAAAGCAATGATATAACCCCTGAAGTTGACAGGAAAGCCATTCCGTAGAGAAAGAAAGCTATCTCAAAATGCAAAAAAGGCTTATTCTCCCGCAAGATTGCTACCATACGCCTGATTGAAGCACCTACCGCCTTAAAAAGTGGTAGCTTAACCTCCACATTATTACCCTCGTAATCAATCTCCGTGAGGATATATACAGCCACAATGCCTGCTATTCCAAGTGTCAGAAATATGTAGCGAAAGGAATAATAATCCCAGTCCAGAAGCCATCCCACAACAAAAGTAGAAACTAAAGTAAAAACCTTACTCACACTTGTGGCATAGCTATAAAGCCGGCCAAAATTCTCATGGGTATATGAATTTTTCAGCAGCAAATTTATTGTAGGAAACAACAATGGAGTGGACAGGTAATACACAGCCAGAATTACCAGAAACAAATACTGGTGCAAAGGTGTTATCTGTTCTGCCGATGCAGGGAAAAACATCACAAAGGTCAGGGGCAGGCGCGTGAGTATGGCAGTCAAGCGGATAAAACGTTTCTTGTTGTGTGAGCGCCTGATCAACTCATTAAAAATAACACCAAAGAGCAGGACAACGGCTGGTATTTCAAACAAAATACCCACCTGGTAATCAGTACCCTTGAGGCTTTTTAGCAAAATAAACTCATTCAAAGCCAGGGCTCCGTAAAGAATGCCATCTATTACCGAGTATATCAGATGACACTGGAATGTCCGCTTCTCTAGTGGGCTAAGACTACTAATCCTGACCATTTCCTCTATTTTAATGCCTCAAAGATAGATTAGCCTTGCAAAACATCTTTCAGAAAAAATCATAATAAAATAAAAATCCTGTGCAACTATTACACGTTTGGTTATCTTTGTATTTATAAAACAATCAAATTTATCATCACATGAAAATCGAAAAATTAAAAGTCGTTTCCGTAACTTATGACCTTCGCACAGATGGTTTTGAGGGTCAGATCGTAGAAAGCGCCACAGAAGAAAATCCATTGAAATTCATATTTGGTATTGGCATGATGTTGCCGGCATTTGAAGCACAGCTTGAAGGTCTAGAACAAGGCGATACTTTCCAGTTCAAGCTATCTGCAGATGATGCGTATGGCCAGCCAAACCCAGAGAATATCCTTGATATTCCTATCCAGGCTTTTGATGTTGATGGCAAGCGCCAGAATGATTTGCTCGTAGTAGGTAATGTTATTCCTATGCAGGATAATGAAGGAAATCAATACTATGGAGAAATCAAAGAAATAGGAGAAGAAACAGTAAAGATGGACTTCAACCATCCAATGGCAGGCAAAGACCTGTATTTTGTTGGTAAAGTCATTGAAGTACGTGACGCTACTCCCGAGGAGTTAGACCATGGTCATGTGCACTAAGTCTTAACTGACAGACGTTTTTTAAGGAAGGAGGCCAAGGGCCTCCTTTTTTTATGCTAGTTATACCAATTCTAAATATAAAATTGCCCAAACTATTCTATATTTTAGAATGGTAAATGCCGATATAAAATGAAAATTGTTCAATGAAAGTATTTGAAATTGCACTATATTGAATTTATAACCGGTATTGACACCGGCCTGCGTGAGTATTAAATTATTTAGAAACCGCCTAGGCCGCAAAGAAATCCTGTAGCTTATTCAATGCAAAACTAAAGGAAACTTAGAGGTAAAAAAAGAATAACCCTTTCGTAAGGCTTCGTCACCTAACTTTCGTGGTGAAATTAAACACAAAGTCCGCAAAGTAATTTTCTCAAAGGGCACTAAGTTTTTTAGTTAATACTTCGTACGGCTTCGTGACCTAACTTGGTGAAACTTAGGGGTAAAAAATAATGACATCTTCGTGAAGCTTCGTCACCTAACTTTCGTGGTGAAATTAAACACAAAGTCCGCAAAGTAATTTTCTCAAAGGGCACTAAGTTTTTTTAGTTAATACTTCGTGAGGCTTCGTGACCTAACTTGGTGAAACTTAGAGGTAAAAATAATGACACCTTCGTGAAGCTTCGTCACCTGACTTTCGTGGTGAAATTAAACACAAAGTCCGCAAAGTAATTTTCTCAAAGGGCACTAAGTTTTTAGTTAATACTTCGTACGGCTCATCAACCTGACTATCAGAGACTTTATTATTAGACTTTATAAATGTCGCAAAGCATGCTTTACTAGCAAGTGAACTGGGTGGGATTTTGACAAACACATTGCGATTAATTAGCCTCTTAAAACTAAACACTACTGCCAAAAGAGATTTGATTTTCTAGTTTAGTATATCCTTAGCAACTTGCTAACTAAAAAATGTCAAAATTTGTCAAATTAAAGCAATAAGAATATCTTTATAGTAATATTTTAGATCTTCCAAAACCATTAAAATCATAGTTATGAAAAAATTTGTCTGGCTTTTTATGCTTCTGAGCCTTTTCACAGCAACTTCATGGGGACAAGAAATGACAGAAATAAAAAAAATCTTAGTTCTTGAGCGATTTACTGCCCAAACCCAAAAGTCATATACTTTTTACTTAGACGAGGACCAAGCATCCGGAACAATAAAACTTGTACTCTATGGTACTGATTATGACTACGATGAAGACGGCGATTATACTGATTTTTCAATTACAGTCAATGGCCACAGTGTCATAAATATCGAAAGCCTGACCGAATACGGCCTAGGCAAAGATGGCACTTATGGTAAGGCAGTTTTGGATATTTCAGCTTACGTCAAGAGCGGTACAAATACTATTACAATAGAAGATACAGAAGTTGAAGGCCAGGTCGATTATGTCTATCTAAAATGGATTAAAATTACAGGAGAAGAAAAAGCTTCCGTTGATGATTTAAAAAGCAAATTATCAAAATCTTTGACCGGTGACCTGTCAGAGGTTAAAAAAATACTCGTACTTGAACGCTTTAATTGCCAAACAGAAAGATCTTATACTTTTTACTTAAACTCAAGTCAAGCTTCGGGTACTGTAAAACTGGTTCTTTACGGCACTGACTATGATTACGATGATGATGGTGATTATACTGATTTTGCAATTTACGTCAACGGCAACAGTGTTATTTATATCGATAGACTTACAGACTACGGACTTGGGAAAGATGGCAATTACGGTAAAGCAGAATTTGATATCTCATCTTATGTCAAAAGTGGTACAAATACAATAACATTAGAAAATACAGAGGATGATGGGCAGGTAGATTATGTTTATCTGAAGTGGTTAAAAATCCTGGCTCCATGACTTTTAGTAAAATCTTCCATTGACTTAAATATTAAGGCAGTCCCAGGTGATAGTGCCTGGGACTGCCTTTTTTTGTGGGTAAAAAGATTATTATCCAAAAACTAAATTTTAACCAGGTCTAACGCTAAAAAATTTCTATACTGCACTTAATTCATTAACCATTTTCTAAG
>JALWNS010000006.1 GCA_027083655.1 Bacteroidales bacterium
TTATTAGCCATGTAATCCAGATAATTTCTTTCCATACTGTCCACTTTTCTGAGTCAAATATTTTTGTCAGGTAAGAAGGGATAACCCACAGGTTGAATGTGAGTACGGAAAAGGTAATCAGTCCAATGAGACTGGAAAAAATTAATTTTTGCTTAGTGCCGACCATATTTAGCTCAAAAGGCTGAAAGAAAAATAAAAAAATACTAATGGCAAGGCTTGCCAGGAAGACAATCTTAGCTATTTGTGTGTAGTTGTTGTTAAAGGGATACCTTCTTTTTAGAAACTTAAGCATGGTAATTTAACAAAGTTTTAGCCAATTATAATGAAAAAACATGTTTAAGCAAAATCCCAGGATGGTCGTTTCTTTAGTTTTTTGGAATGGATAAGTTTTGTTCTGGTAATTACTTGTAAATAAGACAGAAGTAGGCTAATAGGCTAGACAGGCATTCTTAAGAAAATTATATAAATAGGTCAACGACGCTATCGTCCGAGAGCTGTGCGAAGATATTAGCAGATTCGATGAATTCGGTGAATAATTCTTGTTTTTTCTCCTGCAAGAGCTTAATTTTTTCTTCCACAGTGTTGAGAGTAATAAAGCGGTAAACAATCACGGGGCGGTCTTGGCCTATACGATGGGCACGTGCAATAGCTTGTTGCTCGGCAGCAGGGTTCCACCACGGGTCAAGGATAAACACATAGTCTGCTGCTGTCAGGTTAAGTCCTACACCTCCTGCCTTAAGCGAGATAAGAAAAAGGTTGACCTTGTCATTATCCTGGAATTGGCGAATAATATCCTCACGGTTTTCGCTCTCTCCCGTGAGCATAACATAAGGCAAGTTTTGTTGTTCAAAATATTGCTGGTAAATTTCCAGGTGTTTGACAAAAGATGAGAAAAGCAGAAGTTTATGGCCTTCCTGCAGGACAGTATTTATTTTGTCTATAACGACTTCGAATTTACCAGATGAAAGATGCTTATTATCGCTAATAATAAGAGGATGATTGGCTATCTGACGCAGCCGTGTAAGAGCCCGTAGAATGAATATTGATGATTCTTTAATTTTACCCTGTTCATAGACCTTGAGGATTTCATTTCTTACTTTTGATTTTTCTGTCTCGTATAGCAAGGTTTGTTCTGGTGTCATCTCGCAGAAAATTGTCTGCTCAATAAGTTCAGGAAGGTCTTTCACAACTTCTTGCTTGGTACGTCTAAGGATAAATGGGCTAATAATCTTTTTTAATTCTTGCTTAGCAGTAAGACTATTGTTTTTTTCAATAGGTGTGATAAATTGTTTTTTGAAGAAATTATAAGATCCCAACAAGCCTGGGTTTACAAAGCTCATCTGTGTCCACAGATCGCTAAGGCTATTTTCTATTGGAGTACCTGTAAGTATTAGCCTGTGGTGTGCATTTAGTTTGCGTACTGCGTGGTAAACCTTGGAATGAGGATTTTTGATATATTGGCTTTCATCTAGTATAACATAAAAGAAGTCCAGTTGTGAGAGGAAATCTATGTCGTTTCGAACGATACCATAACTGGTTAGCACAATATCATGATCCAGTAATTTGTCCCGGAGCTTAAAACGGTTAGTGCCTGTGTAGTTTATCAAAGAGAATGAAGGTGCAAATTTCTGAAATTCATTTATCCAGTTGTGGATTAATGATTTTGGGACTACTATAAGGCTTGTCAGTTGTTTGCCATTTGTATGGAAGAGGGATGGTTGCTTATTACTTGGTATATTGTTTTGTAGTTTTTTTTGGGCTTTCTCTATAGTTTTTGCTATAGCGGTTATTGTCTGGATAGTTTTACCCAAACCCATGTCGTCGGCGAGGCAGCCACCATAGCCATGCTTACATAG
>JALWNS010000007.1 GCA_027083655.1 Bacteroidales bacterium
TTAAACTTATATCCTCGTGGCATAGTAGGTATTTCTTTTTTGTATGAGTTAAAGATAGAATAATTTTTAGCATGTCAGAAAAAAGCAAAATTTTGATACGTAAATTCAAAGTAGTATCATTTTAAACCACAGATTGACAAGGATTAACACATGTAAAAGCACGGAAGATTAATTAACTCTGGGTAATTAATTTTTAAACACAGATTGACAAGGATTAACACATGTAAAAAGCACGGAAGATTAATTAACTCTGGGTAATTAATTTTTTAGACACAGATTGACACGGATTAACACAGATAAAAGCACGGAAGATTGATTAATTCTATGGAATTCTGAGTAATCTGTTGTGAAACAAAACGTTAGACCTAGGATGCGAAAACGTAAAGCCAAAACGAAAATACAACCCGCAATGTGCAATATGTGAGGAAAATTATCTCAATTCAACAAAAAAATATTACATTCGGATAAATTCAATTAATCACAATGAGATGAAAAAAGTATCTGTTCTAGGCGTAGGCTTGGTTGGTAGCGCCATAGCCATTGATCTGGCCCGGGGATTTGATGTCACGGCTTATGATGTTGACCAGTTGAGGCTTGGCCGTCTCTCCCGTGAACATGGTATAAAGACAGTGCAGGCTGACCTGGGCAAAGCAGAAGCGATACACAGCGCAGTGAAAGATGCAGATATCGTGGTTAATGCACTGCCTGGTTTTATGGGGTTTGCCACACTAAAGGAGGTAATCATTTCGGGTAAAGATGTGGTAGATATTTCGTTTTTCCCGGAAGATGCCTTTGATCTGGACGAACTGGCCAGGGAAAAAGGAGTGACTGCCATTGTAGACTGTGGCGTGGCTCCGGGCATGGGGAATATTATCTGTGGTTATCATAATGAACGCATGCAAATGACTGAATACCGGTGCTATGTAGGTGGCTTACCCATGCGCCGGCAGTGGCCTTTCCAGTACAAGGCCGTTTTCTCGCCAATAGACGTGATAGAAGAATATACACGTCCTGCGCGTTTTGTGCAGAACAGGCAGGTTGTAGTCCGCCCTGCTTTGTCTGATGTGGAATTATTAGACTTTGAACCAGTGGGGACGCTAGAAGCTTTTAATACTGATGGACTGCGCACTTTGCTCAAGACAATGGACATTCCAAACATGATTGAGAAGACTTTGCGTTATCCGGGGACTGCAGAATACATGATGGTTTTGCGGGAGACAGGACTATTTGATAAACAAGAAATTGATGTAAGAGGGCAAAAAATAAGGCCTATAGACGTGGCTGCCAGTCTTTTGTTCCCCAAATGGCGCCTGGAGCAGGGCGAAAAAGAATTTACCATTATGCGTGTGCTGTGTGAAGGAGTGGAACAAGGTAAGCGTGTGAGATACGAATATGACTTGTTTGACCAGACCGACGAGGAAACAGGTACAACATCTATGGCACGCACAACGGGTTATACCTGCACGGCGGCAGTGAATTTGCTAGCGCAAGGAATGTACACGCACAAGGGTATTTCGCCACCCGAGTATATTGCCACGGGCGAGGAAAATTTTAAATTCATTCTAGATTACCTGGCACAGAGAGGTGTTATATACAAGGTCAAGAGGCATGGGCTGAAGTAATTTGTGTGTTGGACTAATTGTTATTGTTGCACTAATGATTTATTTTAGAAATTAAAATTAACACCAGTGCGTAAAATTAGCTACATACGTTGGCTGGCCAAGTGGCGCCAGAAGGGAAAAAATAATTATTATATCCTGCTTGTAGCTAGCATTATAGTTGGCTTCTTAACAGGTATTGCTGCGGTTATATTAAAGAACTCTGTGCATTTTGTACACGAGATAATACGCACTGACATTGGTGCAGACAGGCATGTGGGATTATATTTTGTTTTTCCCCTGCTGGGTATGATATTGACTTATTTTTATTTACGTTTTGCTGGTCTTGAGATAAGGCCAGGTATACCAAATCTTCTTTATTCCATATCCAAAAACAATGGCTATATCAAGCCTCATAATACCTATAGCTCAATCCTCGGAGCTATACTGACTGTCGGCTTTGGAGCCCCTACCGGACTTGAGAGCCCTAATATCACAACAGGCGGCGCCATTGGGTCGGAAGTAGCTCGTTTTTTTAAACTGCCATACCGCCAGAGAATATTGCTTCTGGGCATCGCAAGCGCAGGGACTATATCTGCGATATTCCGTGCTCCGCTCACAGGTATAGCCTTTGCACTGGAAGTAATAATGGTTGACCTGACTTCGCTGTCAATAATCCCCATTGTATTGGCTTCTATCACTGCATCCCTGACATCTTTCCTTTTTTGGGGTAATAACCATCTTTATCCACTAACGACGCCTATTAGCTATGAACTAAGCCAGATACCGTATTATTTGTTCGTCGGTCTGTTTACTGGAGTGTTTGCCCTGTTTTTCTCCAATTCATACAAAAGTATCCGCCGCGGCCTGGCAAAATTGCCCAATATGTTTGTGCGCATGACTTTTGCCGGGGTGTTGATTAGTCTTTTGGTTTTTAGCTTTCCGGCCATGTTTGGTGAGGGATATCTAGCCCTTAATGATGCTATTAGAGGTGATTTTGAGTACCTGACCAAAAACGATCTGTTTATCAACTTCAAAGCAGATGAATTCTTGTTTCTTACAGGCTTTTTGATGATAGCGACTTTTAAAGCATTGGCTACTAACCTGACAGTAGCGGCCGGAGGAGTAGGTGGCTTCTTTACGCCTATTCTTTTTGCAGGGGCTAATATAGGATTGTTCCTTTCGCATCTGGCAGCTTACCTTGGGTATAATATAAATCATCAGAATTCTGCCCTGGTGGCCATGGCAGGACTCATTGCCGGTATGCTCCACGCTCCACTTACTGCTGTGTTTTTTATTGCAGAACTGACAGGAGGTTTTTCGCTACTTGTGCCGCTGCTTATTACATCAGCAGTGTCATATATTTTTATTAAGTTTTTTCAGGACCAGAATTTCTTTGCCGAGGACCTGGCCAAAAAGAAAATTTTACTCACACACCACGCAGATCATAACATCCTGACAATACTTAATATACAGGACCTGATTGAGACTAATTTCGCCACTGTGCATCCTGATGATACCCTTGGCGACCTGGTGGAGGCAGTGAAAAACAGTGTCCGTGATTTGTTCCCAGTAGTTGATGATGAAGGTAATTTCCTCGGCGTAGTCTCCCTCCACCGTATCCGCAAGATAATGTTCAAACCAGAGCTATATGATAAAATTAAAGTATCGGACTTGATGATCTTCCCTTCCATTTTTGCAGACATCCGTGAACATCTGGAGGATATTGCAGAGAAAATTCAAAACACCCGCGTGTATAACCTGGTTGTTCTGGACAGGGGCAAATATGTGGGCTTTATCTCAAGGTCTAATTTTTTCCTGCGCTATCGTGAGCTTTTGCGGGAGTTTTCGGCAGATTGATTGTTTATCTTTTTCCTTTGTTCCTGATCATTGGTATTACTCCAAACCGTATCAGGTCAAGTGTGTCCTCTGTCATAGACATGCCGACTGCTATTCTCGGCAATGAGAGGGGTGAGCTTAGCGCCTGGCGGGTTATGTTCTTGGATACAGTTGTGGTGGCTGTCAGTATATTGTTTTGTTTGAGGATGTTTATCTCCCTCTGTCCGAAGCTCTGTGTGTCTCCGAAAGGATATGCAAAGTGTTTTACCTTTTGTCCAGTGTGGCTCTCTATCAAGTTAATAGAATGGTTTATTTCCCACTGCACTTGCTTTCCGGAGAGCATGCTTAGCCTCTGGTGGCTAACCGTGTGGGCTCCTATGCTTACCAGTTCGTCTGTTGCTAGGTCGCGAATCTCGTCCCACGACAGGACATTTTCCAAGGGCGCTGAGAGTTGCTCTGGTGTAAACAAAGCTTCAAAAAGTCTGGCCTGTTCTTGCACCGGAGTAGTCTGGATTAGATGGTGGATTTGTTGGTATAGCTTTTCTTTCTCTTCCAGTGTGTAGGCAGTCAGGTCGTAATTTTTACCGTTGAAACTAAATTTTATACGGTCATGTGATAGGATTTTTTCTTCCAGCGCATACCACCATAGAATAGCCTTTTTGTCTGGAAAATCTGTTGTGATGTAAATGGCAAACGGTACTTTGTGTTTTTTCATCAAGGGGTAAGCATAGGTTAAATTGTCCCTGTAGCCATCATCAAATGTGAAGATTACGAATGGTTTAGCTAAATTGCCATGTTGGGCCATCTCATAAAGCCCGTCAAGAGAGAGAAAATGATAGCCAAGATGTTTGTAATAAACGATTACTTGCTCCAGGTATTCTGGCGTTACCTCAAGATATGCATTGCTCCACAGCCGGGGTTTGTCCGGATTGGGAAGCACGCGGTGAAACATCAAAATCTGTCCAATACCTCCATAGATAGCACTAAATGGCAGACCACCTGTGAGTTTTAATAACTTGGCACTAAGCCGTATTGCTTTTTTCTTTAATCCTGTGGCTTGTTTCATTAAAATTGTTCTATTTTTAATTATCCAAAGTTAAGCAAAAACAGTGACCATGAAAATACTGATTGTAAGTCCTACATTTCCACCTGACAATACACCTGATTTACATCGTGTTAGAATGATGCTTCCTTTTCTGGTTAAACAAGGTCACAGCGTTGTAGTACTTGCAGTTGATCCCAGATATACAGAGGCACCCAAAGACCCCTATCTTGAGCAATCTATTCCCTCTGATGTGGAGGTTATCCGTGTAAAAGCTTTAAATCCCGCAGTAACACGCCGTCTGGGCCTAGGAAATCTGGCAATACGCAGTTTTCCGTTTTTGTGGAAAGAGGGCAACCGGATTATCCGCTCCTTCAGGCCGGATATTATTTTCTTTAGCACCACCATGTTTCTAGTTATGCCCTTAGGTCGTGTATGGAAAAAACGTTTTAATGTGCCCTTTATTCTTGATTTTCAGGATCCGTGGAGGAATGATTATTATCTGTCCATCCCCCGCGACCAGAGACCTCCCAAATACTGGTTTATCCATGGTTTAAACAAGTTTTTTGAGCGCTGGACTGTGCCATATGCAGATGGTATCTTAGCTGTTAACCAGACTTATATTGACCAGTTAAAGCACAGGTATGTCAAGCGGCTTAAAGCCAGGACATTGATCCTTCCGCTAGGCTCGCCTTCAGCAGATTTTGATTATGTTAGCAAAAATCCGCCTCCATTGTCCATACAGCTAGACCAGGAAGCAATAAATGCAGTTTATACAGGTGTGGTGCCAGACAATATGCTTTTGAGTATAGAGGCGGTAATGAGAGCGGTCAAAGACTACAATTCACAAGCTGCAAAGCCGGTTAAACTCTATTTCATTGGTACCAACTACGGACCAGAGGAAATGCACAGGCCGCGTGTAATGCCACTGGCGCAGAAGCTTGGAATGGAGGATTTTGTAGTAGAGAAAACCGGCCGTGTGTCTTATTTTGAAGCTATCCGCCTGATGCAACACGCAGATTTACTGTTGCTTCCAGGAACGACAGATGCCGGTTATACCCCTTCTAAGTTTTATGTCTATGCACTTGCTGGCAAGCCCGTACTTGCACTGCTTCACAAAAATAGCCCCCTTGTGCAAATAATAGAGGACTTGTCAAATATTCCCGTAGTTATGTTTGATGAAGCTACTAAAGAAGAGAGCCTGGCTAGCAGGGTAAAAAGTGTGTTAAAGATGTTGCTTGGGGATTTTCGGCTAAGGCTGGATCAGCAAAAATTTGGCATATTTACCGATAGCTCTATGACCAGCCAATTTTTGCATTGGGCCGCGAGCATTGTTGAAAACAAGCAGACAGAAAAGTAAATGATGTAATTGTTTGTTTAACAAATAATTATATACACATCTCCTTTGCGCATTCTGAAAGCTAGTTCCAGGATAGTAACTTGCTAACTTGTTATGACAAAAGTGTCGTTCGTGTATCTTAAACCAAATTCTTAATTACTGCCCTCTCCCGCAACAAAAAGTTTATTTTGTTGTAGTAATACCAATCCTTAATTGATTGATAATGTGCCAATAATATGTGCGTAAAGCATTTACAAGTGTGAAGTAGACACCTTGCAGGTATAATTACTGCCTCTCACTTGCAAGCGTGTCATAGGCTCCTTGCAAGTAGTTGTCTATGTATGTTGTATCAGCTTACATTGTGGTGTGCTACAATTGCCTTGAGAGGGATTTGAGCCCTTAGCAGGTGTGTTATTGTCTTGAATAATGATTAGCTATGTGTCTTTGGTCGTAATATGAGCTTATTTTACTCTTGAAACAATGCCCATATCCGTCTGAGTTTTTCTTTTTCCCTGTCCCAGGAGAGGCGTTGGGCATAAGTGAAGCGTTGCCTTTTCTGGCTACGTATCTGTCCTATGTTGTTAATAATGTCCTGCAGAGCTATGTTCATTGCCCCGTGTGTTTGTGGAGCTACGGTACCGAGGATTTCGTTTTCGTTAATAAAGCGTTTCTGCGCTGGAGTGTCTGTGGCAAGTATAAAAAGTCCTGCCTGTGCGTAAGCAAAAATCTTGTTAGTCAGGCAGATCTGGCGGTTGAAGTCAGCACTGTTCAGCTCCAGGGCAAGGCCAACGTCGTATTTGCACAGCTCCATGTTTAGCTCCCGTTGCGGCATAGGTGGCTTGATTGCCAGAATGTCCTTGAATTGGACGAGGTAAGAGTTATAAAAATCCTGGTAAAGATTGCCGATGAGCGTTAGCTGTACACGGTCTTTATACTGATAAAGCACAGGCAAGATGATCTCCAGTCCGCGCCGGGCTGCTATGTTCTGCGAAAACCACACAAACTGTATTTTTCCTTCCTGGCTTGGGGTGAAGCTAAATTCACCGGTAGGAAAGCTGTTGTTGATAACCATCATTCTGTTCTCTGGATAGCCAGGAATGAGCTTGTGTGTGTGCTCACAAATCATAGGAGAAGCACAGGTAATAAAAGCAGCATGTGGAAGTAGCCGGCACATGAGCAACTCCCGGCGATGGCGCTCTGACTCGCTGCATTTCTCTCCAGGATGATAGTCCTCCACGTCAAAGATAAACGGAATACCTGTCGTACGTGACAGACGCCAGGCAGGGTAGAGCGTGGGTAGTGTGTGCGCGATAACCAGGTCGTAATCAGTTTTTTGACTACGCAGGTGTCTCCAGAGTATCAGGGACCGGCGGCTATGTGCCAGTGTGCTCACAGCGTTGTTTTCCCTTGTAATGGGCCAGAGCAGGCGGGCAGTTTTCTCGGCCAGTGTCCACACGAGCCATTTGTGCAGAGGCCGGCGTGTGACGGGTAAAAATGTGGTTTTACGCGTTTCAAGACTTGGCAGGAGCCTGCTGTCTATTTCTGCAGACCAGCCGCCCAGATCAATGCCAAGTACGTCCACAGTATATCCCAGGTCTAGTGCAAAACGCAGCTCCTTTGCCAGCCGCGGGTTTGTTGTCAGGTTGAAGGCCGAGAGAAAGAGGATTTTCATATATGCGTGTGATGAAGCTTTTGATTACTCAATAATAATGATTTTCTCCGGCAGTTAAAAATGCTTGTGGCGGTCTTTTATAATTAAACCGAAATGGCCTAAAATCCATTTCCTCCGCTGCGTGGTAAAAGCACCTTGTATTTTTCTAGTGCGTTTAGACTTAAGCTCATGTATATGAGGCAAGTTGAGAGATTGTTCTCATGAAATTGTCTTGATGTGTGTCTGCGTGAGGGCGGAGGCGGATATGAGGCGCTGCCCAGTGCTTAGAGCCTGCTACAGGCGGAGGCGACCAGCGGAAGCCCTACGTACTGTCTTGCAGGCTATTGGAGTGGCAAGCCGAATAAGAGCCGAAGACCGGCCCGAAGCCACTGATTTTAGTTTGTATGTGGCGAGCGTGCAAAAAGCACCTCGCTACGTAGCGCGTAGTTTCTTTCATTGCATGGAGTTTGTAGCTTGCGACTTGTTAAGGTTTAACCATTTACAGACCATTGCAATTGAAAACGGTAGATTAACGGCGAGGGACACGCCCAAAAAAGAATAAAATTAGACACAGGTTACAATAAAGGCTGTGGTAGGTTGCGAAAGTTTTGATATTTTAGCGAAGAAATATTTAATCACAACGGCGACAAAGGTAATTCACAAAGTTTCGCTAAGTTTCTTGTTTTATGAGTAATGGTAGATATAACGAACTCAAATCGTAAAAAGAATAGTTATCGCATGGACAAGGAGCATGTTATACTCGTTGATCACGACGACCGCGAGCTTGGTGTGATGGAGAAGATGGAAGCGCACCGCCGTGGATTGCTTCACCGGGCAGTGTCGGTTTTTATTGTCAATAGCCGTGGAGAGTGGCTGTTGCAGCAGCGGGCTGCGCAGAAATACCATTC
>JALWNS010000008.1 GCA_027083655.1 Bacteroidales bacterium
ACCAACCACTTACAACTACGAAACTGGAAAGTTGTATGGCACGAAACGTTTGCATGATACAACCGCAGATCAAGCTATGATGGAGAAGAAAGGAGCCTTCCAGGGTGCCAATATGGCAAACAAGAAGATGACTCACTTCAACTCTCAGACCGGCAAGGTCAATATCCAGAAACACCCCTGGGAGCTGTATTCAGACCTTTGGGAATATGTTTCACCCAAAGATGATGAGCTGTGGCATACCAATGGGCGTATCAATGAGATTTGGCAAACTGGTTTTGACGACCGTGAACGAAGAGCTTACATTAAGCAACGCTGGCCTTATCAGTTTGTAGAGATACATCCTGAAGATGCTAAAAAGCGTGGCATTGAATCAGGTGACAAGGTTCTGGTTTACTCCGATCGTGTCCCTTATGACAAAGATGTGCTTCTGGGTGTTCACGGTAAGGATTTCCAGTTCTCTGAATTAATGAAGAATGGTCACATTGATATCATCAAAGGTGCTTACGAGGCAGTTGCATTAGTATCACCCGTTATCAAACAGGGTGTACTGTATGCCGATGCCTTAAACACGGAACAGCCTTCTAATTCTGTTCAGGCACATGTGGTAGACAACATTAGCGGAAACTACAACTACAAGCTTGGATCAGCCAAAATCAAAAAGATTGGCGAGTCTGAGTACAAGAAGGAGTTCGAGCATATGTCCTTTGTACCAAGAAATATCGTGACATAAACGATAGCAAAATAGCTACCGGACCCTTATCCCGGTAACTCTTGAGAGCACCTTTCGGGGTGCTCTTTTTGGTTTACCATTACTTATCTTAGGTCAAAGAATTGAACCTTTGTATGCTGAACAATTCAGAACAAGTATGAACTTTAATTGAGATTAATTTTACAATGAAAGTCTTAAAAATAGCCTTACTGCTTACTTTATTGATAACATCTGCCATGGCAGGAGCAAACCAGAATAAAGTAGAAGCCCTTGCCAAAAGTACAGAAATCAAAACACCACCTGCCGATATTGTTATTGCTAAAGACAAAGTCATTCCAATGGAAAAACGCGGGGGAGGTTTTACACTTTACGGGAAAAATGGAGCAGTATCCCTCGCCGACTTTAAGGGCAAGGTCGTGGCCATTTATTTTGGTTATACCCAGTGCCCAGATGTTTGCCCAACCAACCTGTCCCTACTTGGCTCAGCTTTAAAGAAGCTGTCCAAAGATGAGTTAGAAAAAGTACAAGGAATCTTTATTAGCGTTGACCCCGGCCGAGATAGCCCCGAACATTTAGCTGACTATACAAAATACTTTCACCCGAACATTATTGGCATCAGTGGAACACCAGAAATGATAGACCCAATCGTGGCAAAGTATGGTGCCTATTACGAAAAAATCAGCTACTCAAATTCTGCCATGCTCTACGGCATATCCCATACATCTGAAACCTATATTGTTGGCAAAGATGGTAAGTTAAGTGCAATTCTTCCACATGCAGCACCTACCGATGATATTGTAAAAGCACTACGAGCAGCGCTAAAAAGTGATATAAAGGAATCAGGCAATTGATTAATTAGATAAAACACACCCCCCCACTTTTTTACTACTTTTTAGGTCATATGTTAAAAACCAAACACATCGTAACGTCATTTTTATTAAGTGTTTGCCTTTTATCGCCGACGTTATTACACGCAAAAGAAATACGAGTCGCGGTTGCCAGCAACTTTATCCATGTCCTTAAAGTACTTGCACATAATTTTGTACAGCAAACTGGTTACCAGGTAAGTTTGATCTCTGGCTCCACCGGCAGACATTATGCTCAAATTATAAATGGCGCACCTTTTGACATTTTTTTTGC
>JALWNS010000009.1 GCA_027083655.1 Bacteroidales bacterium
ACATAGACCTGAAAAACAGTCTGCGACTTGGGGATGAACAAGATAATGACGTGGTTAACGATCAACAAGAAGCTCCAGTAAAAGGAGAAGCTTATTTTTACCTTAGCCTGCTTGTTAAGAATTATTACCTGGCACATAACAAGGAGTTGAACATCAATCAGCTAATGCTTGACCTCGACGAGCAAGGCCTTCTTAATCTTTTACCAGAAGAATTTATTACAGCAACGGAAAACCTACAGAAAATTACGCTCTTTGACCGTGTGATGTATTTAACTAAGTTATTTGGTTTTAATAAGATAAAAGAACAAATTCCTTATCTGCGTTCATTCGAAGATTTTGTTCTTGATTTTATGTATGAACAGGGGTCTGATATTAAGATATTTCTTGAGATGTGGAATGAGCTAAAAGATGCTTTGAAAGTAGATCTAGCTTATAATGAGGAGGCTATGACTATTATGACGGTACACAGCTCTAAAGGTCTGGCTTTTCCTGTAGTTATTATACCTTTTGCCGACTGGAAGTTGGAACCAGACAAAAACCCTACTGTCTGGGCAATACCTGAGGGCGAACGGTTTAAACATCTACCCATTTATCCTCTCAAATACAAAAAAGCCATATTTAATTCTTATTTTAAGGAAGCAATGGTTGAGGAATTGATATTTTCTGTAATGGATGCACTAAATCTACTTTATGTAGCTTTTACTAGACCCAAGGAACAATTGATTGTATATGCTAATACTAGATTTCTAAATCCTAAAAGGAAAAAAAATGATAATGAACACAAAACTGTGGGAGATTTGCTCTATAATGGTGCTTATAAGATAGCCAGTAACAGCCCTGGTTACACTTTAATAGAGACGTCTAAACAGTACGAAGATAAAGAACAGCCTTGGACAACAATCAGGTTGGATGCAGGCTTTGAGAATAAAAAGATTTCTGAGTCCACTACTATTTCTGCCCACAAGCACATCATAAAGTCTTACACAATATCTGAATGGCGTGATAAACTTGATATAAAATTCGCCTGGAAAGAAATGTATAAAGATACCAAAGTCGAACTACGTCAGGCAATTGACCGTGGTGAGTTAATGCATAAGATTATGTCAGAGGTTATAACTATCGATCAACTTAGACCAATTATTGAAAAATATCATTCACAGGGTCTATTAGCTGATTATAATCCAGATGAAGTGGCAGATCTTCTTTTGAATATGATCAAAAAGGCAGGCATTGAGGACTGGTTCTCTAATAACTGGGAAGTGGAGACAGAGATGAGCATAATTTTGCCCCGCTCAGGCATAGAGCGCAGACCAGACCGAGTAATTTTTAACGATCAGAAAGTTATAGTCATTGACTTCAAATTTGCCAGTCCCGAGGCCGGACACAAACGGCAAGTGAGAGAATACGTCCAGCTTATGTCCCAGATATATCCTGGCAAAGATGTTGAAGGCTATTTGCTTTATGAAGATGGCACTTTAATAAAGGTGTAAAATTTGTCCACAATATTTTTTAAATTTGTATAAAACGCAAATGTTTTAGCAATGAAAATACTTAGCACACAACAGATCAAGGAAGCCGATAGATTTACCATAGAAAAAGAGCCTATCCTGTCAATTGATTTAATGGAAAGGGCAGCAGGTAGAGCTGCAGAATGGATCTTGCGTGAAATAGGTGCTGATAATGATTTTGCTGTTTTCGTTGGCCCTGGTAATAATGGTGGCGATGGCCTGGTAGTTGCCCGTCACATAGACCATGCGCAGCGTGAGGCAAACTTGAAACATCATGTTTATGTTTATGTGGTTAAATTCTCTGACAAGTATTCAGAAGATTTCAAAATTAATCTGGACCGCCTGAAAAATACAAATGTGGTCGTTTATTATATCACTTCCGAAAATGATTTTCCTAAACTGTCTGACAACGAGGTTGTTATAGACGCTATTTTTGGGTCAGGTCTCTCACGTCCAGCACGTGGTCTGGCAGGCCAAATAATTGACAAAATAAACCAATCTCCCAAAAAGCTTGTCATATCAATAGACATTCCTTCTGGACTTTTTGGTGAGGAAAACCATCGCGAACCCCAGTGCATAGTTAAGGCCGATTATACACTTACTTTCGAATTTCCTTTCCTATCGTTCTTTTTTGCCGAAAATGAGGATTATGTGGGCGAATTCGTTATTATTCCTATAGGTATTCATCCCGAGTTCATTGAAAAAGTCAAAACTGATTATTATACAGTTGAAGCAGAGGATATTAGAAAAAGAATTAAGCCACGAAAAAAATTCTCACACAAAGGAAATTATGGACATGGACTGCTCGTTGCAGGTCATTATGGAACAATGGGAGCAGCAATACTGGCAGCTAAAGCTGCCCACCGTACAGGTATAGGTTTACTTACTGCGCATTTACCAGCAAAATGTGTCGATGTAATGCAAATCTCTTCTCCCGAGACTATTGTACAGGTTGATGAGCAAAATGACCGTGTGAGTA
This sequence comes from Bacteroidales bacterium, assembly GCA_027083655.1. GTDB lineage: Bacteria > Bacteroidota > Bacteroidia > Bacteroidales > S143-33 > S143-33. The sequence goes on from JALWNS010000009.1 coordinate 2,488, forward strand.
CTTATATCAGTAATATGGACAAATTTAATGCTATTGGAATTGGGCCAGGCATTGGTTTGATGCAGGAACCTGCGCTTTTGCTCCGTGATGTGTTGATAAAAGGAAAAAACAAACACTTTGTCCTAGATGCAGATGCCCTGACCATTCTGGGCCAGAATAAAGATTGGCTAGACTTATTACCTCCAATGTCAATCTTGACACCACATCCTAAGGAATTTGAAAGAATCGCAGGCTCTAGCCCTAATCATTACCAACGCCTGATATTGCAACGTGAGTTCTCCAAGAAATATAATGCTATTGTTGTTCTTAAGGGTGCTTATACCTGCATATCATTGCCCGATGGCCGTTGTTATTTCAATACAACAGGTAATCCTGGTATGGCAACTGGTGGAAGTGGCGATGTGCTAACTGGTATGATCCTTTCGCTCCTGGCACAGGGATATAATCCCGAAGATGCTGCAATTATTGGTGTATATCTACATGGTCTAGCAGGTGATATTGCTGCTGGTTTTAATGGTCAAGATGCTTTAATAGCGTCAGATATAATTAACTTTATACCAGAGGCTTTTCTTACTTTGCTTGAAGAATAACTTAAGAATGCTCTTTGTAATATTTGCACACTTGTTTAAGACCACATTTATCACACTTAGGCTTGCGGGCGGTACAGGTGTACCGCCCGTGTAATATTAACCAATGGTGTGCTTTGAGCCTTTTGTCCTCAGGTATATATTTCATTAGCTCTTGTTCTGTCTGGAGGGGTGTTTTCGAATTATTTGTCAGGCCAATGCGGTTGGCTACACGAAAAACATGAGTGTCAACTGCGATTCGTGGTTCCTTGTGAATAATTGCAGCTATGACATTAGCCGATTTACGCCCTATTCCTGGTAGTTTCTGTAATTGATCAAAGTCTTGTGGTATCGCTCCTCCAAACTCTTCTACCAGCATCTTTGCCATGCCTATTAAATGCTTTGCTTTGTTGTTGGGATAAGAGCAGCTTTTGATTAATTCATACACTTCTGATTGACTGGCTCTTGCTAGTTCGTCAGGAGTGGGGAAGTGCCGGAAAAATTCGGGTGTTATCTTGTTTACCCGTACGTCTGTGCACTGGGCTGACAATAGCACTGCCACTATTAGCTGGTAAGGATTTTGATAATGGAGCTCTGTATCTGGACTGGGCATTGTTTGTTCAAAGTAATCTAAAACAAAGTCATATAGCTCACGCTTTGTCATTGTAGCAAATTTTTATTTTTAACAATTGTAAGAAAAAAATTGCCTATTGAAAATTCTATTTTAACCTTTTTGTGTCTTAAAACATTTTTGTCTGTTGTTTCTAATTTTCTACATTTAATGAAAAAGTTATGAGCCTCAAAATCACAATACTTTTTGACAACTATCTGAGCCCTGAGGTTAATATTAAAGGGTTGAAGGCAATGTGGGGCTTTTCTGCCTTTATTGAGTTCGAATCATACAAGATACTTTTTGATACTGGTAGCAATGGTCGAGTTTTGAAGAATAATGCTCGCCTGTTAGGCATTGATTTAGCCCAGGCTCAAAAACTTTTTATCTCTCATCCACATTGGGATCATATCGGCGGATGGGATACTGTTTTAGAAGAAAATCCCCAAATATCCCTCATTGTGCCCAATAGCCTGTCCTCCCACCTTATTGAAGATATGAAGCGGCTGACCGAGGTTTATGTTGTGGACACAGATCCTGAACATATTGATATTCATCTACATAGTACAGGGGTGATGTATCCAGAAGGTGAGCATGCACTTATACTTAACACCGGCAAGGGATTGGTGCTGATTGCAGGTTGTTCGCATCCACGCATAGAGAACTTTATGGATCGTGCTAAACAGATGTTCCCTGACAAGCAAATTTTCTATGTCATCGGTGGCTTTCATATGCTTCATGATACTGCAGATCAGATAATACAATCTTTAGCTAGATTTGATACTAAGTTTATTACACCTACTCATTGTACAGGACAGTTGGCTACCGACATGATTAAAAATAGATATGGGGATTTTTTTATCCAAGGCGGTGTCGGTAAACAAATTGTTTTTGACTAAAATTTTAAACAAATAAATATGGAAGAACATGCTCTTTTAACAGAACAAATAGCCAAAAGTCTGGAGGTGTGGACCATCATTAGTACTTATAATATTGCGATGGTATTGTTACTCCTCGGAGCCCTGCTACATTTTGCTCGTGGATTTTTCAAGGACACACGTCGGTATTTTCGCTTTAACGTCAGTCGCGATAACTGGAGTATTTTACTCAACCTTTTGAAAGATTTTTCTCTGTTCGGTTCGTATGGTATTTCGCTTCTTTTGATTAATCCTGACATGTTTGCGGATGTTAAATTTCCAATGCCATTCTTTCCGCTAGGGGTGATTTTCTTAGGTATAGCGTTGATTTATAAGATTCGTGGGGATTTGACGCAAAGCAGCAGGGCGCAGAAACTTTTTGCTCTGTTTCTGTTGTTAGCTGTGATAGTGCAATACTTTGGATTTGTGTTTGTTATGGAGGCAGCTCCAGAGGAATGGGTTAACGCAGGTGTGGCAGGCGATTTTTGGTTGAGCCTCAGGTCAATGAGATCAAATCTTAATCCTTCGCTTTCGATGTGGAGCTTTATTCTTAGTTTTCCTGTTTTGGTGATAATTACAGGGCTAATGATTTATTACGGCTACAAAGCTAAGTTTTACAAAGAGGAAGAAGAGTAAACTGTGATAATAGGCAAATGGTGCGAACGTAGCGTGGACATTAGCTGCTGTGATATGTACTCTTTTTTGTTCGATAGAGCGGCTGTCCAGACAGGATTTTTCTGTGTAGTATAAAAGTAAATACAATGCCGGTTGCAATATAGTGTAATTTGGGATTAAGAGTATTAATGTTCTATCACTTTTCTGGACAGCCTTGGCTTGGTGGTGATGTTAATTTATGAAAAGATTACTCCATTCTTACGATTCTGGGCTGGAATTTTCCCACAATATCAATAAGCTCTTGCTGTGCATTTATTACCTGGTTTATGTCTTTATAAGCCATGGGCACTTCGTCCAGGCCTCCACCGATAAGCTCTACTTTGGCTTGTTTGAGTACCTTTTCCAAGTCTTTACGTGTGAATGTCTTTTTTGCTTTATTTCTTGACATAGCCCGTCCTGCACCATGGGATGCTGAGTTGAGAGAGCGTTCATTGCCACGGCCTTGGACAATGTAAGCAGGGGAGACCATATCGCCAGGTATGATACCCAGTGCACCTTTGTGTGCTGGAGTGGCTCCTTTGCGATGCACAATGACCTCTCGTCCATTCCATGTTTCTTTCCATGCAAAATTGTGATGATTTTCGACAAGCTTAATGGGTTGTATGCCAATAGCTTGTGCCAGGCGGCGGTGAATGTAATGATGATTAGCCCTGGCGTAGTCGCCAGCTAAATTCATGGCTTTCCAATATTCCTGTCCTTCTTCTGAATCCAGTTCTAACCAGGAGAGTTTTCGTACATGGGTGGGCAGGTTTAATTTTTCTTCTGCTATCTTGGAATAGTGTTTTGCAATTTCATAACCAAAATGCCGTGAACCTGAATGCGATAAAATTCCAAAATATTTGCCAGGCTTGATACCCAGTGGATTATCTTCGTTGAGGATTGTTACCTCGCCAAATTCTACAAAGTGGTTTCCACGTCCTGATGTACCAAACTGGCGTATAGCTGTCTGATGATGTTTTCTGAGAAATTTTATCTCCCGGAATTCTGGTCTTTCCAGTACAGGGTCATCTGGTCTATCTTCGAATTCATCAGTGCCAAAACGGGTATTTTCGAAGAGAATACCTTTGAGCATGTCCCTATAACGATCTAAAAAATCAGGCTCTGTCTCGTATATAGTCATGGTCATCCGGCATCCAATATCCATACCCACAGCATACGGTATAATAACATTATCAGTAGCAATTACTCCTCCAATAGGCAAGCCATATCCTTCGTGTGCATCAGGCATAAGTGCCCCTGCGAGGGAGACAGGCAGGGACATAGCATTTTCCATCTGTTCTATGGCACCGTATTCTATCGGCACACCCCCGAAAAGTGCATAACTCTTTGGGCTAAGTATAATATTTGAATTAGCTGGTTGCCTGGTCTGTGGCTTTTCCTGTTTCTTATTCTTCTTCTTTTTTTTCTTGCTCATTGAGGTGTTTTGTGGATTCTACTGCAAATATACACTACAAAACAAAATTTTTCATCATTTAAGAGCATAAGCAATCAACACTCCCAAATAATTACCGATCGCATATCCCAGAATACCAATAATAAGACCTGAGATGATGATATAACGGTTTTTGAGGGCAGCGGCTATCACAGGAACAAATGGAGGGGACATGGTAAAAGCTGTAGTTATTACTATTGTTGAGTCCACGTCTACACGGAATATTGCAGACAAGAGCACGTGTATGAAGAAGCTAACAAATATTGCCCATGCTACATAATAGAATACATCTACTGATCCGTGAATCAATTTGCTAAATTGTCCTAGCGTTGCCACTGATAATGAGAATATTAGGATGAGATACATACCTGCCTGAAAAGTGTTCTTCAGATTTCTTACCTGCGGGAAAAGAGAGGCAATGATAGACAAAGTTGTTATGCTAAGAATAACGACTGGTTCGAAGTAATTCTGAGGTACTAGTTTCCCTATACCAAAGCTCACAGCAACAATAGCTATGGTCAGCAGTCCTGCATATAGTAAATGAGGGTAATATTTATAATTCTTTGCAATCCGTGCGAAAGCTTTCGGAGAATCATCATATAGCTCTAAATGCTTTTTGTGTTGTGAAAGCATTTCATCCGAAGTTGTATTGTCGTCCCCGTCTCCATTATTCTCTATTTTAGGAAAAGGAGGTAAAATATGTAATAAAACTTTTTGTGCTATGGTAAGGAAGAACAAAATCATTATAATGCTGATAAATGTGTCTGCAGTATGCGTAAGTATATATAACTCAGGGTCAACATTTAATGCGGTTTTAAGTGCCGCTAAATTTGGTGTCCCCCCAGTATAGACACCTACAAGCATACCAGCTAATTTCCACCCTTCTGGTATGTGTTTACCAAAGAGATAATATCCACTAACTATGGCCACAATAACCCCAATTAGTGCAAACAAAGTAGACAGGAGGGAGTGACCTGCTATGATTTTGAACTTTTTGATATCCAAAGAGAAGAGTAGGAAAGGTATTGCAAGAGGTATGGAGGCTGTAGCAATTGTTTTAGGTATCTCCAATTGACTCTCACTCAACATATTGGTGTTGCCAATCAAAAGTCCTACTGCATAAGCAAGTATGATAGGACCAATCTTAGCCAGTATTTTTACTTTGTATGCCGCGTATAGTATAACAGCTGGAAACAGCAAGAAAAAAACAATCCATAAAACTGTTGACATAATTCGTTTTTTTAATATATGTTATTGTGTTTTAAATCAAATGTAAAATCTTCCCATAGATATAAAGCATCTTCCTTCCTGAGCTTGGATAAAATTTCTTTTTTGTGCTTGGATGCAGTGTTAATTATGATTTTGATTAAATCAGATTTGTTCATATGCGAGAGCTCTTGGGATGTATACCTTTGCGTTATATCGTTGTATATAGGTGTGACAATGATATAACATATAAGGCTATCGTCTCTATCATATAATAATCCGCAATAGTTGTCTTTAAATTTTTCTAAATAACCAATGGTTTGGTGAGTTTTGGGTGTATTTATGTTAAATCCACCAGGATTATCATGTACTAAAAAATATGCAATAACGGCTAAAATTATTATCATAGCCACCCAAACTAGTATTCTACGGAATATAAACATTGCAATAAAAACTGCTATTATCG
>JALWNS010000010.1 GCA_027083655.1 Bacteroidales bacterium
GTTGTAAATACAGGGATACTCAAATATTTCTCTTTTACAACGAACCTTGCACTACGAGGGTCTTCATCGAAAAAATCTTCGATTTTATAATCTAACGCAAACCGGTCAAAAACTGTTTCAAAATTCTCTCTATATTCGAGCACATCCTTTATTCTATACTCGCCCTTTTTGGCTATATTTATAACATCCTCGTTCAAATCTGTTCCAAAAATCTCCACTTTGTCCAACAATCCCATCATATCCATAAGAAATAACATGGAATATACTTCCTGTCCAGTAGAGCAACCGCTTGACCATATAGTTATTTTATCCCTGTCGTATAAATATTCTGTTATCAGGTCTTTGAGCTTTACCCAAACATCAGGGTCACGGAAAAACTCCGTTGTATTAACAGTTATCTCCTTAACAATCTTCTCCAAAAAAGCATGGTCAGAAACCAACTTTACTATCAAATCTTTAACATCATAAAAATTATAATCAGAAATAATTTTTTCTAGGCGGCGGGTAAATGACTTGATAGAATAATTGGAAAAGTCATAATCTGAAATACTCCTTACAGTCTCCACAAAAAGTCTAACTTCTTCGTATGTAGGCATATACCCCATTAACCCTTCATATTTTCATATTGTTCCAGAAGGCGGTTAAAGAAATTTTCCCACTTATTCTGTACCTTTAGTACCTGCTCTACAACTTCCCTGACACAACCTTCTCCACCTGGTCTATCGCAAATATAATCTGCTACTTGCTTTATCTCTGGAGCGGCATCCAGTGGGCATGCAGAAAAACCAGCTGCTTGCATAACATAATAATCCGGCAAGTCATCCCCCATGTACAAAACCTGTTCTGGCTCGAAAGAATACTTTTCCATGAACTTCTCAAAAAAGTATAACTTTTTTTGTCTCGTTCCCATATAGATGTCTTCCACACCTAGATTTGCAAAACGTATACGAACAGACTCATCTATACCTCCAGTTATTATCGCAACTTTAAAACCCTCTTCAAGAGCTATCTTAACAGCTAAGCCATCCTTGGGATTCATAAACCGCAATAATTTACCATCATCACCTACTAACATATAACGGGAGAATACACCATCTACATCAAAAGCAAAAGCACGTATTTTCTTAAGCTCCTGGCGGTAATTCATATACTAAAAAGGTTTTATTTACACAGGACCGTTAATGTCCATGCAGGGAAATTCGGTTCTCCTGCTTCAATCTCAAAGGTAACTAAACTATCCGGATATGGCAAATTTATCATAAAACGGGCAGTATCTGAGAAAACTTGCACCTCCTTGATCATCTTTTCAGGACTGATTTGAGACTTAGACCCTACATAAACACGCACCTGGTCAGAACGGAAAAGTTTTCTAAAACGGAAACGTACACGATCTACTTTCTGAGGGAAATGGAAAGTCTGGATATAAGTATGTACCCCACGCACGTATAAACTTGTCCCACAACTTGTATCTTGGGCTATTTTTAATCCTTCAATTTTCACCCAAATTGTGTCATTTACACGTGGCAAAAATGTTTTGTCGATAGTATCGCTTTTATTCAAAAACACCTCAAACTTTATTGGCTTATCTTGTGTAACGTTTACCTTGAAATATCCAGAATCATAGCGCAGCTCTTGCTGTATTGAATCTGTTATTTGATAAACAATAATATCATTGACAGGAAACCGGTTGTGTTCGTAAAGAACATAAACACGTGCTTGATAAGGCTCAAATTTCTTTTCCTTTACAGGTGCCTTAATTGTATCTAATAGTTCTTGTCCTTTATCCTGGATGGATGAAGGCTTAGTTTTAATTAACAAACTTCCTAAAATTGCCCCTACTA
>JALWNS010000011.1 GCA_027083655.1 Bacteroidales bacterium
TATAGAGAACATGGGTAAAAGGGTGTCCTTGCTTACTACAGGCAGGGTCGCAGCATCGGGAGTGTTTGTAAGAAAAGCAACACCCAAAATAGTGGATTTTTACGCAATTCTTAAAGTAAAACAGGTAGCAGAGGATCAGATAGATGAGAAGATAGAAGAAGCTAAAGAAAAAGGGAATAAAAATGAAAAGCGACAGTTGGAGCAGTTAAAAAAAGAATTAAATGAAGCTATAGAAAATTTTAAAAATAATCCGTCTGACATAGACAAAAACCTTTTAGAAAAAATGAAAGAAAAAGGATTAGGTTTAGAAGCTGAGTTTATAGGAGAGAAAGCAGACAATATAGTTGCAGGATTAGGTAGTGATAAACTTGAAAAGGAGATTGAAGAAGGTGAAAGAATGGTTAAAGTGCTTGCAGCAGGAGCAGGAATAGACAATCCTGCTCCTTCAGAGACGATAACCCTGTCTATGATATATGATACTGTTGACGGCAATATAGCTAAATGGCTTGGTAATCTGCTTGAAAGTATTGGTTCATACAGGACAAAAGAAATTCACATAGACCCTACAAGTAAAACTACAGGTTCAGATTTCACAAGGATAAGAAAAGAGTCTTTCTACATAGATGAAACCTTTGATAAATGTTTAGCAGAGGGAATTCTATACATCAAGGACAGAAAAGAGGAAGAAGAGGTAGGATATGGGGCCTTTGTGATGTGTATAGACACATCTGGGTCAATGAGTGGGGAGGAATTGGACAAAGCCAAAGCTGTTGCCATTTTTTATGGGCTTCAAGCAATGAGTAAAGGGATACCTTTTGTGGTAGTTCCTTACAACAGCAAGGCAGAGCATAGAATATTTGATTTTTCAAATACAATTAAGGGGCTGAAAGAGCTTGTAGATTATGTAGGAAGTCTTAATGCGTTAGGGGGAACACGATACAGGAAAGCGATAAATGAAGCTGTTGAAAGTTTAAAAAAACTCAGAATGGATGCAGACCTTCTATTTATCAGCGATGGTGAACCTGTAGATGAGCCAGATGATACTTACGAGCAATATTTTAAAAACCGAGTTTTTGTGGGAATTGGAACAAGTCTGGATAGCAGATGGGAAGATTTCTTTACGCATAAGTATTTTGTTAACAGCAATGAGTTTATAGAGTTGGCAAAAGATATGACTATAGATGACATTCAAAAGCTATCAAAAGGCAGTAAATTAAAAATGTGAGGTGAGATAAAATGGCTTTAGGTGAAGCACTTTTAGAAGCAGTAGCACTGGCAAAAAGAATGGAAAAAAATTTAAAAGGAACTGCTATATTCAATTTGCCAGTTAAGACATATAAAGGAAAGCTGTTTACGGGGGGAGTAGGACTACCTGTTTATATGATGCTTACCCGTTATCCAAGAGCTTCTTACAATGGGGTGAAAATATCCTTTTTAACAGCATCAGGGGATACGGTTATATCAACAAAGGGGTTTAAATATAATCCTGCCATCCCAGAAAAAATAAAAGAGGGGATGAAAGAACTTGCAAATAAATCTGCTAAGCTGGAATACGATGAGGATACATCCCTTTACAGGATTATAAAGCCGTACAACAGGATAAGCCTGTCATCTGCAAAAGAGATGATTTCAGATTACAGAGAAGCTGCGAAAGAGTATGAAAATTTAGACTATCACCTTTCCCAAACGGAGCTTGAGCTTATAGATGAACAACTAAAGAAAAATGCTAATTTAGTAATCTTTTTTTCATCTATAGGTACGCTACCAAAGATAGAGGATACAAGAGAAGATGGTAAATCCTTAGGACAAAGACAGTATTTGTATGTAGCGAAGGATAACAG
>JALWNS010000012.1:0-986 GCA_027083655.1 Bacteroidales bacterium
TACTAGAGCCATACAAATTATACCCAACTATGCATCCCACTCATGGGCTAAACATGATGACACTTTAATTGGACAGATAGAAAAACCCCTGCAAGAAATTGCCATGGAAAAATTAAAGCCAATTGAAGAAGCTATACACAATCTTAACAATATACTTATAAGCATCAACAATACACTTAATCCCCAAACAGTAAGACAAATACAAGAAGGCATTATCCATCTAAGACATAGCTTAATGGTTTTGGATACAACAGTTTCTGGTAAACGTGTAAATAATAGTATAAATGCCATAGAAGCTATAACCCAAAACCTTGTCGACCAGCAAGACACCCTTAATAGTATATTATCACAAACCAACCAGGTAATTAGCCAGGTCAATGAAGCTAACCTGACCCATACACTCGTGCAGATAGATTCAATGATTAACTTAATTAATGTACTACTTTCCGAAATTCAAAATGGCAATGGAACTTTAGGAAAAATGTATGCAGATGATGACCTTTATCAACAAATAGACTCTATTTCTAACAAGATTAATGCTTTATTAGACAAAATCCTGGCTAACCCAAAGAATTATATCAAAGTCAGTATATTTTAATCAAACTTGAAGAGAACCATTTGAAAACGTACAAAACCTAAAACTATACATCCTGAGATAATTTATACCGAGTACAAATTCAAGATAGTTTAATTATAAGAACTTCTAAAACCATGTTCTCTAAGCACCGGTGTAAATTATAATATAATACAACATCAGGGTTTTATACCCGTATTACTTGCAAATTGAATACTAAGTGGACAGGTGTCCCGCAAAAAAAAGGGAGGCTTTGCCTCCCTTTTATATAGTTATATTACCAAAATTAGATATCGATTCCACCACATACATTAATAACCTGTCCGGTGATATATGAAGAAAGGTCAGAAGCAAGAAATAAAGCAACATTTGCCACATCTTCAGGTTTACCTGCACGGCGGAGGGGTATGGA
>JALWNS010000012.1:996-1839 GCA_027083655.1 Bacteroidales bacterium
TCCTCAGGCAATGAGTTAGTCATGTCTGTTTCAATAAAACCTGGTGCTATGGCATTACTGCGAATATTCCGGCCACCAAGCTCTTTGGCTAACGATTTTGTAAAACCAATAATACCTGCCTTTGAAGCAGAATAATTAGCCTGTCCTGCATTTCCCCCACGGCCAACGACAGAAGTCATATTTATGATTGATCCAGAACGCTGGCGCATCATCTGGCTCAACACAGCCTTGGTCATATTAAAGACAGATTTCAAATTTACTCTGATCACATCATCCCAATCCTGCTCTGTCATTCTCAACAAAAGGGTATCCCGTGTAATACCTGCATTGTTAACCAACACATCTACACGTCCAAATTCATCTATAATTTGTTTGCCAACCTCCTGACACTTGTCGAAATCACTTACATCTAACTGGTAACCAACAACTTTAACGCCATATTGTTTAAATTCGTCAACTACATCAAAGATCCTGTCTGAACGGCTAATCAACGCCAAATTTGCATTATTTTGGGCAAATTTCTCTGCAATAGCTTTACCAATACCTCTAGTTGCTCCTGTAATTATAGCCACCTTACCTGTTAACATAGTTATTATTTTTGTATGTTTTAAGATTATGCCTTATTGCCATAAATTGAAAAATACAATGCTGCAAAGATAGGAAATGTCCAGAACAATAAACTACCCTTTATTACAAAAACTGCAATAAATGATATAAGTACGAGAATTAATGCAGAAACACGAGTAAGGGACTCACCCTTAAAAAAGTCTCCTATCAATACGAGCACTGACAAGATGAGAGCAGAAAGAAGGATCAAGTCTGCTTCGTCAGTCAGATCAATTT
>JALWNS010000013.1 GCA_027083655.1 Bacteroidales bacterium
TGTTGTTGGTCTGCTGTATGCTCAAAACCAGCCTGTGTTTGGCGGGCTTTTATTTCTGCTTTGTTGTAAGCAATGCGTGGTGCCTTGATGAGTGCACGAGATGCTGCGGTGTTGATGATCTCTGAAGCGATCTCAAAAAGACGTTTTTTGACCTTCTCTTTAAGCCGTCCAAAACTTCCTTTTCCAAGTTTGTCCAAAACAGGAAGTCCACCACCCGTTGCTCTATAACGGTCAATCGTCTCTAAGTTCTCAACCGGGAGAAGTACCTTGTCCTCACCTTGATACTTAATAGTGACAAAGTCTTTGACACCCCCTAAAATCTCAGCTTGTTCGATCCCTTCAAAGATTCCGACACCATAATCTTCATGAACAACATAATCCCCTTTTTTCAAATCATCTAAAAGGATGTTGCTTTTACGTCTTCTACGCTTGGCAACAGGTTTGTTTAAAGAGATGACCAGCTCAGTGTCTGTGATGATGTTGACAATAAATGGAGCATAACGTATGTTTATATTAGTCGTATCAAAGATGCCTACTTGTTTGATCTGCGCATCGTTAGTAGCTATGATCGTAATCTTTTTGTTTTGATGCACTTTCAACAAAACAGAGACATCTGTGACGGCCAGATCTTTACACTCATTGGCATCTTCTATGACCGGTAGTTCAAAACAGCTTCTCTCGACCTGTGGTTCATTAATGACATAGACCTCATCAAGCATGGCATCCATGTTTTTTATAAAGGCACTGTTTTTATCTTTTGTAAAAGGCGTGGCAAGATCATCGAGATACCAAAACCCAAGAGAGGCGACATCTTTGACAAAGCTGTCACTTGGACTCTCTATAACCTTCTGCTCAAGTGCCTCATATTGTGCTTCGTTCAGTGCATAAAAGGCAGGAGCAATTTCTATATGATCAAGAGGCTCACCTAATGTACGCTGTTTCTCTAAGGTAAATTCTTTGATCTCTTCGATCTCTTCATCAAAAAGTGAGATGCGGTAAGGGTTCTCTGCATTGGGCGTATAGATGTCGATAATATCTCCTCGAAAAGAGACCTCACCTTCTACTTGAACCATGTCTACAAATGTATAGCCCCAAAAGAGCATCTCCTCTTTAAAGGCTTTAAGATCAATAGTCTCTGCATACTCTAAGAAACGGGTCTTTAAAAGTGAAGCATTAGGAAGTCCAAAGAGGAGTGTCTTAAGGGGTGAGATAACCAGTGGTTTTTTTTCACACTCATGGTAGAGGCGCAGCCCTCTAAAAAGTTCTTGAAGCTCTTCACGAAAGGGGCGAAGGTCATCTTCATGATGGGCGCGGATGTCTGGGAACAACAGTACTTCACGCTCAAAGAACTTGGCCACATCGACCAGCTCTTTTCCCTCTTTTTCATCTTCACAGATAAGCAGTTCAACGGCATCAATAGTCCCATTTTTAAAGGCTTCAAACAAACGGCTTTGTAACATATATACTCTCTCTTTTTGATAATGCCATTGTACCAAAGCTTTGGCGATTTCAATGATTTATAGGCTATTACAACACTAACTTTATACTCAAAAATTCAAGAGTGCGATAAGAGGTGGTAGTAAAATCCTTAAGCTATTTCACTAACGACCCTGCTTCGTTCTATTATCTTCATTTGTGGTACTTGTGTTTGTCTCTGCTGCGCTAACGGACAAAGGTTCTTCCATGCAGCTTGTAATCACACCAAGTAGTGATTCCCAAGGTACTTTTTTCTCTTTTATAAAGATCTCTTCAAAGTTACCCATTGTCCATTTAATAAACCAAAAAGGGTTCAGTGCACGCTGTAAAAAACGGATCTCGTAATGAAGATGGGGAC
>JALWNS010000014.1 GCA_027083655.1 Bacteroidales bacterium
TCATGGATGAGAAGAAAGAAAAGATTTTGCTGGTAGCACGCAAACTCTTTGGTCAGTATGGACTCAAGGGTGTAACAATGGACGAAATAGCTGTAGAGACTGGTATGTCCAAAAAAACTATCTACAAAGTTTTCAAAGACAAAAAAAGTCTTGTTAAGGAAGTTATTAGTTACGAAATAGATGAGACACAAAAAAAGATATTGAATATTATAAAAGATCAAGGGCTCAATCCTATAGAGAGGACTATCGCTATACATAAATTAATTATAAAGATACAACGGGATTATCCACCCCAGTTAGAGCGGGACTTACAGAGGTTATATCCAGATATTATAGAGGAGATACAAAAGAAAGTGATGAACCAGATGCGTTTAGCCATTATTGACAATCTTAAGCATGGTATTGAACAAGGATATTTCCGCAAAGACATGAATCCAGAAATCATATCTAGTTTTCAATTAGTAAGGGCACAATTTTACCGTTTGCGCCATCACATGACATTTTTATCAGATTACTCCAACGAAGAAATTCTTAAAGAGCTGTTAAAATATCATCTCCACGGTATTTGCTCCCCCAAAGGCCTAGAATTTTTAAAAACCATAAATTTTGATACACTATGAAAAAAATAGCTTTATTACTTACCATATTTTTGTGGGTAATAAATCTGGAGGCACAACCTGCTTCAGACACTGTTTATCGCCTATCTCTTGAAGAGGCGATTAGTTATGCATTAGACCATAATCCACAGATACTTAACAGCGAATTGGATGTTGATAAAGCTAAATGGCAGATCTGGCAAACCACTGCCATGGGGCTCCCACAGGTCAATGGCAATGTCCAATACACACAGTATCCTAATCTACCAACCCAACTTATGCCCAACTTTATTGCCCCTGTTATTGTGCAAGTAAATACAGAGATTTTTGGTTTACAACCTCAAGCCCCCTTACCTAATGAGAATGAAAAGATTCCAGTACGTTTTGGTTCTGAGTACAATGCTCAGTGGGGTATAACTGTGAGCCAGCTTATTTTTAGTGGTGAATACATCGTAGGTTTACAAGCCTCAAGGATTTTCAAAGAACTTGCAGAACAAAACCTGGAAAAAACACAACGCGATATAATAGCCTCAATTGAACAAAGTTATGTTCTTGTCCTCATTGCCAAAGAGAGCTTAAGAATAATGCAGGAGAGCTATGAGAACTCATTGTCCCTTAGGGATAAAACCCAACAACTAGTAGCACAAGGCATGGGAGAGGACATACAGCTAGACCAGATGAATTATACTGTTTACCAGCTAGAGAACCAGATAAAAAATTTAGAACGCCAGGCAGGCATAGCCATGAGGTTACTTAAATTCCAGCTCGGTTTAAATATGGAGGACTCCCTCATTCTTACTACTAGCCTTGACGATGTTCTGGCCAATATCAAACTTGGCGATTATATCGACACATCATTTTCAGTTAACCAGAATATTGACTACAAGCTTGTCCTAACGCAAGAACAACTTGCACATTTGAACATGCGGCGCGAAGAGGCTAAGTTGCTTCCACAAGTTTCGGGCTTCTTCACATACTCCAAGAATGCTTTTAGCGATGAATTCAACCTACTCAGTCCTGACCAACAATGGTTCAAGACCGTAATGTTTGGCTTCAAGGTACAGGTACCTTTATGGGGTAGTGGGGCTAAAGTTGCCTCTATAATGCAAAAAAAGGTTGACTACATGAAAGCTAGCAATACAAGAGAAATGATGGAAAGCCAGCTTAAATTACAATACCAACAGGCCTATTACAATTTCTTCAATGCTTATGACCGAATGCTTAACGAACAAAAAAATATTGAGCTTACAAAAACCATATACGAAAACACACGCCTGAAATATCTCAATGGAGCAGCCAGTAGCCTGGAGCTCACACAGGCACAAAACCAATATCTTCAAGCACAGGGTAATTACTACAATGCCCTGATGGATATGATTAAAGCTAAAACAGATCTCGATAAATTCATTCAATAAATCATAAAAACCTGGAAAAATGAAAAAAATACTCTCTTTTATATTGATACTGAGCCTTGTTTTTGCAAGCTGCCACAAATCAAATGATCCCGAGGTTATTAAGAAAAAAATCTCGCACTACAAGACAATGATAGGCAGATACCAGGAAAAAATTACCGAATTGGAGAAAAAACTTCCAGCACAGGAAGTAGAAGCAGTAGTGGTAAAAGTAGAAACCGTAAAACCTCAAATATTTAATGATTACCTGGAAGTATCTGCCAGTATAGAACCTGTTGAGTATGCATATATTACCCCACAGGCTAGCGGTACTATAAAAGCTATTTATGTCCAAGAAGGTGATTATGTACAAAAAGGGCAGCTACTGATGGAACTTGACGATGACTTGATACGCAATAATATTGCACAGCTTGAAGTTCAGCTAGCTCTAGCAGACTCTCTATACCAAAAGCAAAAAACACTTTACGAACAGGGCGTTGTATCTGAGGTTCAATATCTCCAGTCCAAGAACCAAAAGGAGACCCTCGAAAAAAATATTGAAGTACTTAAGACACAACTCAGATACACAAAACTTTATGCACCTTTTGACGGCATAGTAGACCAGATTAATGTCCGGGTTGGCGAGATGGCAGGGCCACAGGCTAGAGTAATGTATCTTGTGAATATGAACAAGATGAAGGCAATAGCACATGTTGCGGAAAATTATTTACCTTATATCCACAAAGGTGATCCGCTAGTACTTAAATTCCCTGTTTATGGCGACCTGGAGATTAAAACACAAATTAGCCGTATAGGCAATTTTATTGACCCTACAACAGGAACATTCAAAGTAGAAGCTATCTTTAACAACCCACAGATGAAGATTAAACCTAATATGACTGCAACTATGCGCTTTGTTACTTTCAAAACCAAAGATGCTATTGTCGTACCTACACAATTGCTGAAAAAGGACTCTAATGGCTGGTTCATCTATACTGTCAAAAAAGAAGGTGATAAGTACATTGCTGTTAAAAATTATATTACTATCGGCAAGATTACTGCTTCAGAAGCCATGATACTGTCTGGTCTTAAAGCAGGTGACCAGATAATAACCGAAGGCTTCCATATGGTACACCAGGGTTCTATTGTCAAAATATCCAACTAAAAACAAAAAGATTAAAAACAATGGCACAGGAAAACGTTAAACGCCAATTTGGGCTTACCCGCTGGTCTGTTAAAAACCGCAATACAATATACATTTTAATCATTGCTTTATTAATTTTTGGCGTATATGCATATGTCACTATACCCAGGGAACTTTTCCCTGAGGTAAATTATCCTACTGTCTATGTACAAACTATCTATCCGGGCAACTCTGCCAAAGACATCGAGAATCTTATTACAGACCCTCTAGAACGGGAGCTCAAAAGCGTAACCAATATAAAAGATATTAAGTCAATTTCTGCGCAGGATATGTCCATGATTTTTGTCGAATTTCCTGCCAATGAGGATATCGATTCACACATGGATGAGATTAAAGATGCCGTGGAGAGGGCAAAAGCCGATCTACCAAATGACTTGACATCAGATCCCCAGGTTATTAAATTTAATTTCTCCCAATTTCCTATTGTGTTTGTTAATATTGCCGGGAAAGACTACTCTACAGAAGAATTAAAGCATTACGCAGAATATCTCAAAGACGAGATAGAAAAAATACCTGACATATCTGAGGTTCAAATAAAAGGTTTACCTGATAAAGAAGTGCAGGTTAATGTTGACTTAAACAAATTAAAGCAGTTAAACCTGAGCTTCAATGAAATAATCAATGCAATTAAGGCAGAAAACTTAACCGTTTCGGCCGGTCAGCTTAAATCTGGTGGTTATCTGAAAGAAGTACGTATTGTTGGCCAGTTTAACACTATTGACGACATACGAAATATCTCCGTGAGGTCTGTTGGTGGACGGGTTGTATTGCTCAAAGATGTAGCACAGGTACAGGAAACATACCAGGATATCGAAAGCAAGGCACGTTTATTTGGCAATCCAGTATTATCACTGCAGGTTATAAAAAAAGACGACGGCAATCAAATACGGGCAACAGAAGCCGTTAAGAAAATTATCAAAGACGCACAAGAACAAGGTCAACTACCATCTGACCTGGATATTGTACTCACTAATGACATGAGTAAGGTTATCCGCAGGCAAATCGACAGCCTGGGTAATAACTTGCTTGAGGGTGTTGTTTTTGTAGTACTGGTATTGCTTTTGTTCCTTGGACTACGCAACTCATCACTGGTAGGTTTTGCTATTCCTATGTCGCTGGTTATCTCTTTCATTTTCATAGCAGCTATAGGGTATTCTTTGAACAATATTGTGCTATTTTCCCTTATCCTTGCACTGGGTATGTTAGTTGACAACGGTATTGTTGTCACCGAAAACATCTACCGCTTTGTTGACAAAGGCGTGCCCAAGAAGAAAGCTGTTATCGATGCTACCAGTGAAATTGCTGTGCCTATTATCACATCGACCCTGACCACATTGTCGGCATTTTTACCTTTTGCTTTCTGGAATTCGCTTATGGGCGAGTTTATGAAACAGCTACCTATAACACTGATTATTGTGCTATCTGCCTCACTGTTCACAGCGCTGGTATTGCTACCCCCTATAGCACGTACAGTCGTCAAGCCAACATCCCAGCAGCACGCACCTGATAAAAAGAGAAACCTTATTGTTGCGGGACTATTCCTCCTTACCAGCGGTTTCCTTCATCTGATGAAAGCCAATGTGCTGGGCAACATAATGTTAATGTCCGCCACATTAATACTGTTATACATCTATGTCCTTTATCCTTGGGCTAAATGGACACAGAACAAATTTTTACCCTGGCTGGAAAAAATTTACCACGACTTTATCCAATTCTCATTAAGAGGTAAAAATCCTGTATTCATCTTTCTTGGTGCATCGCTCTTGTTAGTGCTAAGCTTTTTCTTCTACTTTGCTATGACACAGCCCAAGATAACAATGTTTCCATCCACAGATCCACGCTATATTAATGTTTACGCATATCTTGCACCTGGTGCTGATCTTGACAAAACCGATTCGGTTATGTTAAAGCTTGAGGATGATGTTAATCGCCTTATGGCACCTTACCGTGACATTGTCAATTCGATAATGGTTACTGTCGGAAAAGGTGTAGCGCGAGACCGGGAAGTAGCTATTGGTAAGACTTTGAACCGTGGCCGTATGACTATTGAGTTCGTCGACTATGACAAACGACATGGTATCTCAACAACTATGATCAAAAAGATGCTAAGTGATTCCCTTATAGGACGTTATCCTGGAGTTGATGTTTTTATAGAAGCAGACAAACACGGCCCTAGTAGCGGCAAACCCATTAGCGTGGAAATAAGCGGCCCAGACCTTGCCACTCTCTTCCAGTACGGAGATTCTGTTATTAGTAGGATTGAGAGAAACCACATTCACGGATACGAAAAGCTTGAATTTGATGTAAACACAGGTATCAACGAACTTATTATTAACATCGACAGGCAAAAAGCAGCACAGTATGGACTTTCGACTGCTATGATTGCACAGACAATAAGGACAGCGCTATTCGGTACAGAAGCTTCGAAATACAAAACTGGCGACGATGAATACCCTATAAATGTCAGGCTTGCAGAACAGTACAGAAACGATATAGACAACCTACTCAACCTCAAAATCCCGATCCGGACACCCCAGGGCCAAGTAACTGCTGTGCCTATATCAACTGTGGCAGATATACATTTATCGTCAACCGTGGATGCCATCCGCCACCACGACACCAAACGTGCTCTTACTATTCAGTCTAATGTTCTAACAGGCTATAATGCTAATGAAATAAACAAACAAATCAAAGCAGCTATAGCAGACCTGAATCTGCCAGACGGATACCAGATAGAATTTACTGGCGAGCAGAAAGATATGCGAGAATCTATGAAATTCATGATGGTGGCTATGCTCGTGGCTATTGCGCTGATATTGACTATAATGGTCTACCAATTCAACTCACTTGTCAAGCCTATGATAATTCTATTCGGTGTGCTATTCAGTACAATGGGTGTGTTTATTGGCTATTCAATACTTGGCATTGATTTGAGTGTGTTAATGTCTGGTATTGGTATAATTGCCCTTGCAGGTGTGGTAGTTAACAATGGTATAGTGTTAGTGGATTATATTGACTTGCTGAAAAACAGACGCCGCCAGGAGCTTGGTCTCGAAGAAGATGACCCACTGCCAAAAGAAGATATACGACAGGCTATTATAGAAGCAGGTAAGACACGCTTGCGCCCCGTGTTACTGACAGCTACAACCACAATTTTAGGTATCTTGCCAATGGCGGTTGGTTTGAACATAGACTTCGAAGGATTGTTCCAACACCTCAGGCCAAATATCTATTTTGGTGGAGAAGCAATGCAGTACTGGGCTCCTTTAGCCTGGGCTATAATATGGGGATTGGCTTTTGCTACATTCATGACATTGGTTGTGGTACCATCAATGTATTGGATGGCTAACAACGTAAAACTGAAATTACAAAAGGCGGATAAATAATAACTTTTTCTTTTGCAGAAACATAACATGTAATTACCTACAGCCTCCACTGGCATAATGCCAGTGGGGGCTGTTTTTATACCATACATATTCCCCGGTAAAACTAGCCCAGATCCACACCACTTATTGTGTCAAAGCCACCCTCACACGGAAGCCACCTTCGAGGTTAAGTGTCTTTGGTGCTGTATTGGTCTCATTGATATTGTGGTTATAGTAAAACTGCAAGCTTATCTTATCATTAATGCTATAGTCCCCTGTTATTGAGAGCACAAAATTGCGCCTTTCTATATTCAATTGGTTGATATTTTCTATGATCCGGCGGTAAATTTCGTATGTATGTTCATAAGTCAAATCTAGACGTATATTAAGGTCGCTCTTTATTGTCTGTGGCCCAGTTCCTGTGTTTATCAAAACTTTAACATCCGGGATAATATAACCTGCACCAAAAGTAATTGCATCGCTATGTCTTTCACGTATCTGGTTATTGCTAAAAGACAGGAAAATATCACGTGTTTTTTTATAATCAAGCCTGAAGCTCATCTTGTTCTTAAACTGCATATCAAGCCCAATAAATGGCACAAATCTCTCGCTTATTGAGACGGCTCCCATCTCATACAAAGGGACAAAATCGCCCGTTCCTTCATACACAACAGTGCTATAGCCCAATTGTTCGTAACTATCAAAATCAAAATTAGGATTAGACTGGAAGTTATTTATCGTAAAGGTAGAAGCATACGAATGTGTCAGTGTAATCTTGGTTGCTACCTTGTTTATCAAAGGCAAGTTCTTCAGTCCATCAAAGCTTACTCGCCAGTCTGGCAAAGGTATTGCCGGGAACGAAGTTAACTCAATCTTTGTTGGGTCAATACCAGAGTAGGCAGCAAGAAGCGCAGGGATTAATACATCCTGCGAAGTAGCACTGTATCCAGACGGGAAATATTCTCCTGTGGCAGTATCAAGCACAGGCTCAGGATTATAATTAGGATCCAGGCTATGGCGCTGGTCTGCCAGACGGTCTGCTATTATCTTACGGTAATAAAGGAAATTGTCATAAGCATCAGACTGGAAAAACAATGGATCATATTTCTCAAATGCAGTGCGGATGGTGTTTATTGATATATAGAAATTACCATTAACTAGGCGTTGTAAACGTCGGAAATTACCATCTGGCAATGCATATCCATATTCCTCAATATTAAAACTCTCATTTCGCTGGAAATTCAGGTCTACGCGGACATTATTAAAAGGTTGTAGGTTAATCTGTGCCCTCAACTCCTGGCCATTGGTCATTCTCAATGGCTTGTTAAAGAGTGTGTCTGTTGTTATCCAACCATGCGATGATGCGTAATCAATGAAATTAGGATCCTCAAGACCAGTTATATAACGCCAACCAGGGGCCCACAAATCTCCATCACGTGATTGGCCAAATACCTGCGCTTTAGGCATAAAACCATTAATCAATGATCCGGTAGAAAGTTTATAGGTTAACGAAGCACTCTGTAAAAACATCATAGACTTGAGCACATAATCTTTGGCTACCACTGCCGGATTTTCTGCTACTTTTTTCTTTCCATAAACCTTGATAGTTACATTTGTTAGTGTTTTGTCAGGGCGGATACGCACTTGGTTTTTATCCACAACTTTAAACTCTATTGGCTGTGGTAAACCTGACGAATCAATGACCTCTACTTTGACGATATCTGTCGTCTTTAGCTTGTGTACAATGTATACCGAACGGC
>JALWNS010000015.1 GCA_027083655.1 Bacteroidales bacterium
CTTTAACATAGCTATATCAAAAGGATGTTAGATCTCTTCTTCCATTTCTGCTTCTTTCTCTGGCTGCTCATCCACAGACCATACTTCAATGTTCTGGAACTGGCGCAGACCTGTACCTGCAGGGATCAGATGACCAACGATAACGTTCTCTTTCAAACCTCTCAGATAGTCTGTCTTTCCTGCAATAGCAGCCTCTGTGAGCACGCGTGTAGTCTCCTGGAATGATGCTGCAGATATCCAGCTTTCTGTCTCCAGCGCTGCGCGTGTGATACCCTGTAGAATCTGGACAACAGTAGCAGGACGGGCATCACGTACTTCTACTGGTCTGAGATCCCTACGACGTAGCCATGAGTTCTCCTCTCGCAAACGACGCAAACTTATAATCTGGCCTTTACGGACACGCTGGGAATCTCCTGGATCTACAACTACTTTCATACCAAACAAACGCTCATTAGCCTCCATCACACGCTGACGGTCAACAATCTGGCCCTCGAGGAACTCTGTATCTCCTGGATCCTGGATCTGTACTTTCTTCATCATCTGGCGTACAATAACCTCAAAGTGCTTATCATTGATAGTTACACCTTGCAGTCGGTAAACTTCCTGAATCTCATTAACCAGATATTCCTGAACTGCGGTCAATCCCTTAATTCTCAAAATATCCTGTGGGGATATACGTCCATCACACAAAGGTGTACCTGCAGAAACATAATCACCCTCCTGGACAAGAATCTGGCGTGACAGTGGTACCATATACTTCTTAACAGTACCGGCCTTTGACTCGATAAAGATTTCTTTGCTACCACGCTTGACCTTTCCGAATTTAACAATACCATCAATCTCTGTAACCACAGCAGGATTAGAAGGATTACGTGCTTCGAAGAGTTCCTGTACGCGTGGCAAACCGCCTGTAATGTCACTAGTTGTACCTATTGTACGAGGTATCTTAACAATGTATTCACCTGCACGTACAGGTTCCCCCTCTTGCTTGAGGATATGGGCTCCTACTGGCAGGTTGTAGCTAGCCAGTATATTATCACTCTCATCAACGATAAGAGCTTCTGGTATTTTTGTCTTATCCTTGGACTCAATTATTACCTTTTCTACGAAACCTGTTTGCTCATCTCGTTCTTCCTTGAAAGTAACATCACGTATCAGATTCTTGAATTTGATAATACCAGAATATTCAGCTACAGTAACGTTGTTGTAAGGATCCCACTCGCTTATTATATCACCCTTCTTAACAGTGTCTCCATCTTTGAAGTATAGACGGGAACCATAGTTGAGTTTGTGGGTAGAGAGTGTAATGTTTGTCTGGGGATCGTATATTCTAAGCTCTGATGCACGGCTAATAACAATATTAACAGGCTGTCCAGTCTCTGGATCTTCATATTCAACAGTACGCAAGTCTTCTATCTCGAGCTTACCGTCGAACTTGGAAATAATCGAAGACTGTGCTGCCATACCACCAGCAACACCACCCACGTGGAATGTACGCAGTGTCAGCTGTGTACCAGGCTCTCCAATTGACTGGGCTGCTATGACACCCACTGCTTCACCTACGCGTACTAGCTTGCCTGTAGCAAGGTTCTGTCCATAACATTTAGCACATACACCAAATTTTGCCTCACATGTCAATACCGAACGGATATAAACCTCCTGGATTGGAGACTCTTCAATCTTTGTTGCAATCTCTTCGGTAATAAGCTCGCCTGCTGCCACAATAAGTTCGCCTGTCAATGGGTGGTAAACATCATCAACGGCAACACGGCCAAGGATACGGTCATGCAATGTCTCTACTACCTCCTCATTCTTCTTAATAGCACGTGCTGCAATACCACGAAGTGTTCCACAGTCTTCTATTGTAACGATAACATCCTGTGCTACGTCAACAAGACGACGTGTCAAATAACCCGCGTCTGCAGTCTTAAGAGCTGTGTCTGCCAAACCTTTACGTGCACCGTGGGTAGAAATGAAGTACTCCAGTACTGACAAACCTTCTTTGAAGTTAGCTATAATTGGGTTTT
Organism: Bacteroidales bacterium; assembly: GCA_027083655.1. Classification (GTDB taxonomy): domain Bacteria; phylum Bacteroidota; class Bacteroidia; order Bacteroidales; family S143-33; genus S143-33. Next base: position 2,028 of record JALWNS010000015.1, read on the forward strand.
CAATAACTGCAGGTGCTACACCTGATTTCTGCGGCTTGTTCATCAGACCACGCATACCTGAGAGCTGCTTGATCTGCTCTTTAGAACCACGAGCACCAGAGTCAAGCATCATATAGATCGAATTGAAACCGTCATTATCCTCTGCCAAACGCTTCAATAACACCTCGGTTAGCTTAGCATTAACATTTGTCCAAACATCAATAATCTTGTTATAACGCTCGTTGTTGGTAATAACACCCATATTATACTGTGCCCAGATCTCCTCTACCTGGCGGTGTCCTTCCTCCACAAGTTTCTTCTTCTCCTCTGGGATAATTACTTCGTCCAGGTTAAATGACAAACCACCACGGAAAGCCATATCATAACCCAGTGCCTTGATGTCATCTAAGAACTTTGCTGTCACAGTCGTGCCCTTCATCTTGAGAATATCCGCAATGATCACACGCAAGGATTTCTTGGTCAATACCTCATTGATATATGGCACACCTTCTGGCACTACTTGGTTAAAGATTATTCTACCTACGGTTGTCTCAATAAGCTTTGTTACTTTCTTGCCCTCATCTTCCTCCACTGTCAGACGCACTTTAACACGTGCGTGCATATCAACAGCACGCTCGTTATATGCTATGAGTGCTTCTTCTGGAGAACTGAAAATCAAACCTTCGCCCTTAACCTTGTAATCCTTTGTGCTACGGCGCTCTTTGGTCAAATAATACAAACCAAGAACCATATCTTGAGAAGGTACAGTAATAGGAGCACCATTAGCTGGGTTAAGAATATTATGTGCTGCAAGCATCAACAACTGTGCTTCCAATATAGCCATATTAGACAATGGCAGGTGCACTGCCATCTGGTCACCGTCAAAGTCTGCGTTAAACGGTGTACATACCAATGGATGGAGCTGTATTGCACGTCCTTCTATCAATTTAGGCTGGAATGCCTGGATAGACAAACGGTGCAATGTAGGAGCACGGTTGAGCAAAACAGGATGACCTTTCATTATGTTCTCCAGTATCTCCCAGATAACTGGATCACGGCGGTCAACAATACGTTTTGCAGACTTAACTGTCTTGACAATGCCACGCTCAATAAGACGGCGGATAATAAATGGCTTATAAAGCTCAGCCGCTATGTCTTTTGGCAAACCACATTCATAAAGCTTGAGCTCTGGACCTACCACAATAACCGAACGTGCAGAATAATCCACACGCTTACCAAGCAAGTTCTGACGGAAACGTCCCTGCTTACCCTTGAGGTTGTCAGACAAGGACTTGAGCGGTCTATTCTGCTCTGATTTTACGGCTGTGGTACGGCGCGAGTTGTCCAACAAAGCATCAACTGCCTCCTGAAGCATACGTTTCTCATTACGCATAATAACTTCAGGAGCCTGTATCTCTATCAAACGCTTGAGACGGTTGTTTCGAATAATAACACGGCGGTAAAGGTCATTCAAATCAGATGTTGCAAAACGTCCACCATCTAATGGTACCAATGGACGCAAATCAGGAGGTATTACTGGAATGACCTTGAGAACCATCCACTCTGGACGGTTGACACGGCGTGATTGACGGAAAGCATTGATAACTTGCAAACGCTTAGATGCTTCGGCCTTACGCTGCTTAGATGTCTCTTTTTCTGCCCTCTCTTTTAGTTCATAATAAAGCTCATCAAGATCGAGACGGCTCAACAGGTCATATATAGCCTCTGCACCCATCTTTGCAATAAACTTGTTCGGGTCGGAATCATCAAGATCCTGGTTGCCCTTAGGCAGGCTCTCCACGATCTCAAGATATTCCTGCTCTGTCAAGAAATCCATGTATTTAATACCATCCTCTTCCTTGATACCAGGCTGTATGACAACGTATCTCTCGTAGTATATGATTGATTCGAGCTTCTTACCAGGGATACCAAGAAGATATGCTATCTGGTTTGGGCTATAGCGTGTGTACCAGATATGTACTACTGGCACTACAAGCTCAATATGTCCCATACGCTCGCGGCGAACCTTCTTCTCAGTAACCTCAACACCACAACGGTCACAGACTATTCCCTTATAACGGATACCGCGATATTTACCACAGTGACACTCATAATCCTTTACTGGACCAAAAATCCTCTCACAAAACAGACCGTCCCGCTCTGGCTTATAGGTCCGGTAATTAATTGTTTCTGGTCTGGTAACTTCGCCATAAGAACGGCGCAGAATATCTTCAGGCGAAGCCAGACTGACTGTTATCTTGTTAAAATCAGCTGGGTCCTGAACGTTTAGTTTTTTGACTTTTGGGAACATAGAGTCAAAGTTTTTTGTTAAGTAATTAAGATTTTATCAGATGTCCACGAATGGACTATATAGCAATTAATTCTCGTCTTTCTCAAGACGGACATTAAGTGCCAGACCTCGCAGCTCATGCAAGAGCACGTTGAATGATTCTGGTATGCCTGGCTTTGGCAATGGACGACCTTTGACTATAGCCTCGTATGTCTTAGAACGTCCTTCCACATCGTCAGACTTAACCGTCAATATCTCCTGCAGTATATGAGCTGCACCAAAGGCTTCTAATGCCCATACTTCCATCTCACCAAAACGCTGGCCACCGAATTGTGCCTTACCTCCCAGCGGCTGCTGGGTGATCAATGAATAAGGACCAATAGCACGTGCGTGTACCTTATCATCGACCATGTGGGCCAGTTTCAACATATAGATAACACCCACTGTCGCAGGCTGGTGGAAGCGTTCACCTGTTAGCCCGTCATACAAATATGTCTTACCATAGCGAGGCAATCCAGCCTTGTCTGTGTACTTGGTAATTTCCTCGAGGGTTGCACCATCAAAGATAGGTGTATAGAAACGCAAACCTAGTTCTTTACCTGCCCAACCCAAGATTGTCTCGAAAATCTGACCCAGGTTCATTCGTGAAGGCACACCCAATGGGTTAAGTACAATATCAACTGGAGTACCATCCTCGAGGAAAGGCATATCTTCCATACGTACAATCTTAGCTACAACACCCTTATTACCGTGGCGGCCAGCCATCTTGTCGCCCACCTTAAGCTTACGTTTCTTTGCTAAATAAACCTTAGCCAGCTGTACGATGCCTACAGGAAGCTCATCACCTACGGTCAGGTTATGAAGCTTACGCTGGTAAGAAGCTTCTAGCTCCTTGTATTTGATGTAATAATTATGCAGTATTTTCTCTATGAGCTGGTTGTTCTTCTTGTCAGAGGTCCATTTCTTAGGATTTATCTCAAGGAAATTAACATCCACAAAAGCTTTCTCTGAGAACTTAATACCCTTTGGTATTACCTCATTGTCATAGTAGTCTTTAACTCCCTGTGAAACCTTACCCTTAACTATTGTCAGAAGTTTCTCGATGAGTTTTTCGCGCAGTTTTTCTTTTTCTGTTTCATATTCCTGGTCTAGACGTTGACGCATTGGATCACTTGCACGCAACCTTCTCTTTGCACGGACAAAGAGCTTTTTGTCAATAACAATACCACCATCACCCGGATCTACGCGCAATGATGCATCCTTAACATTACCTGCTTTCTCACCAAAAATAGCTATAAGCAACTTTTCTTCTGGGGTAAGGTCAGACTCACCCTTAGGAGTTATCTTACCAATAAGAATATCACCAGGACGGACCTTTGCACCTACACGGATAATACCATTTTCGTCCAGATTCTTTGTTGCCTCTTCGCTAACATTCGGAATATCAGGAGTAAGCTCTTCGAGACCACGTTTTGTCTCACGTACCTCCAACTGGTGCTCATCAATATGTATAGAAGTGAAAACATCCTCACGGATAACACGTTCTGAGATAACAATAGCGTCCTCAAAGTTATATCCCTTCCAAGGCATGAACGCCACAAGCAAATTCTTACCCAGAGCAAGCTCACCCTTAGATGTAGCAAAACCTTCTGTCAATATATCGCCTTTCTTAACCTTCTGGCCTTTGCGGACAATCGGTTTGAGGTTCAAGCACATGCTCTGGTTTGTCTTGCGGAATTTAGGCAAATGATAAACTTTAGTATCATCTTCGAATGACACAAGACGCTCCTCTTCGCTACGTTCATAACGTACGACAATTTTCATTGCATCTACATACTCCACAACACCATCTGCCTCGGCAATAACCTGATAACGCGAGTCACGGACTACTTTAGGCTCAATACCTGTACCAACAATAGGAGCATCTGTAACCATCAATGGCACTGCCTGGCGCATCATGTTCGAACCCATCAAAGCACGGTTAGCGTCGTTGTGCTCAAGGAATGGAATCAATGAGGCCGAAACAGAAGCAATCTGGTTTGGAGCAACGTCAATCAATTCTACTTCCTCTGGAGTAACTACAGGGAAATCACCATTATGCCTACTCTTAATACGGTTGCTCAATAGCTTACCATCATCATCTATCTCTGCATTTGCCTGAGCAATAACTTTACCCTCTTCTTCCTCTGCACTATAATAGCGCCAGCTCTTGAAATCAACCTTACCGTTCTTAACCTCATAATAAGGTGTCTCTATAAAGCCCAGATCATTAACCTTAGCGTAAACACACAGTGACGAAATCAAACCAATGTTTGGGCCTTCTGGTGTCTCAATAGGACAGAGACGGCCATAGTGTGAATAATGAACGTCACGCACCTCGAAACCAGCTCTTTCCCTAGTCAGACCTCCAGGTCCCAAAGCAGATGTACGGCGTTTGTGCGTCATCTCTGCCAATGGGTTGGTCTGATCCATGAACTGTGACAGCTGGTTGGTGCCAAAGAATGAATTTATAACAGAAGAAAGAATACGTGCATTAATCAAATCTATTGGTGTAAACACCTCATTATCACGCACATTCATACGCTCACGTACTGTACGTGCCAGACGGGCAAGACCAACGCTAAACTGGTTGTACAACTGCTCACCAACAGTACGCACACGGCGGTTGCTCAGATGGTCAATATCGTCTATTTCCTTATTACTGTTGATCAACTCGATCATGTGCTTAATAATCTCAACTATATCCTCGTTGGTCAATACACGTACATCCAGATCTATATCAAGACCTAACTTCTTGTTAATCTTATACCTACCGACCTCACCAAGGTCATAACGTTTGTCAGAGAAGAACAACTTTTCGAAAACATCACGTGCAGTCTCCTCATCTGGTGGCTCTGCATTGCGCAGGAGCCTATATATGTGGACTAATGCCTGGATTTGCGAGTTAGTTGGGTCTTTTTGCAGGGTATTATATATGATTGAGTGTAATGCCTGGTTTTTCTCGTCTTTGTGCAAAAGGATAGTCTTTACACCTGCCTCTTCGATAAGAGGTAAGTGCTCCTCTGTAAGAATAGTCTCACGCTCGATCAAGACCTCATTACGCTCAAGGGAGACAACCTCTCCTGTGTCCTCATCAACAAAATCTTCAACCCAGGTCTTAACAATACGTGCTGCTAATTTTTTACCTAAGAATTGCTTGAGGTTATCAGGTGTAACCTCTACTTCTTCTGCAATATCAAAAATCTTAAGGATATCATTGTCTGTCTCATAACCAATAGCACGAAGCAAAGTAGTGACCGGTAACTTTTTCTTACGGTCAATATATGCGTACATTACGTTGTTAATATCAGTAGCAAACTCTATCCACGCGCCCTTGAAAGGTATAATACGGGCAGAGTATAATTTAGTACCGTTAGGGTGTATACTCTGAGCAAAGAATACACCAGGCGAACGATGCAGCTGTGAGACAATAACACGTTCTGCACCGTTGATAATGAACGAACCACGTGGTGTCATGTATGGGATTTCACCCAGATACACGTCCTGAATGATAGTTTCAAAATCTTCATGTTCAGGGTCTGTACAATAAAGCTTTAGTTTCACTCTAAGCGAGACGCTATAAGTAAGGCCCCTGTCAAGGCATTCTTCGATTGTGTATTTAGGAGGGTCAATAGTATAGTCCAGGAATTCAAGCACAAAATTATTACGGGAGTCAGTAATAGGAAAGTTTTCCTGGAAAACTTTGTACAGCCCTTCTTTTTGTCTTTGTTCTGGCGTAGAATTAAGCTGGAGAAATTCCTTAAATGAATCGAGCTGAATAGAGAGAAAATCAGGATACTGAGGTTCGTGCTTAAGGCTAGAGAAGTTGATTATCTTTGTGTCAGACATTTTTTGTCCAGGATTTAAAGTTTATTAATAAAATAAAGTATAACGATAAAAAGGTTTAGTATCCCCGAAGGGATACTAAACCTAATTACAGTCATACCAGATAGTTGACGAGCAGAACTTTATTTGG
>JALWNS010000016.1 GCA_027083655.1 Bacteroidales bacterium
TCATTAATCTTGCCCAAGGTGACATATATTTTGTAAAATATGAAGATATTACTGCAAATACGGAATCTGAGATTCAAAAAATCAAAACCTTCTTATCTCTGAATGAGACTACAAAAAACAATACTACTATGCAGCAAAAGGACATATTGTTAACGGCCAATCCAACAGGGATTCATGAAAACCTATCAAAACCTGTTTTTAAAAATTCGGGGAAGTACAAAAGGCTTCCCATTGAAATGCAGCAGATTATTGAGAGTGTTTTGTACGAAGAAATGCAGGCATTAAATTATAAACTTGATTACGATACAATTTCCTTAAATGGTACATCGTTCGCAAATATAGAAAAAGATGTAACGGAACAACTACGCAAGAACGGGCCTTTAAAGCTAAGTAAAAACTGGAGAAAAGAATATATGCATAGGTTTCGAGCCACACTTCAGATACTTAAAAAAGTATCAACAAGAAACAAATAGGATATCAAAAATAGAACATAACCAATTATACATAGAAATCACTCCATTTTTCCCTACACAAGAGAGCTTTCGCGGTCCTTATGTTTTTGATCAGGTAAAAGCGATAGAAGAAAACAGTGACTATGAAGTTGTCGTTATAAAACTGGTTTCATTCTATGAAAAATCTATGCCCGATCACTATGTATACCAGGGAATCAAGGTCTATAACTTCAAAGTTCTGGACCTTCCGTCTTCTGTGCTTCCGGGGATATTTCAGACCTATAACCTCCGCAGACTAAAGCAGTTCATAAAAAATATTGCTAAAATTGACATGACTGATGTCGAAGTCATTCATTCTCATGTTACTTATCCGGCCGGCGCTTTGGGAGTAGCTTTGGGGAAAGAGTTTGGTATTAAAAACTTCGTGCAGCATCATGGGCTCGATGTGATGCAGTTGGAGAACGGCAGGTTGTTAAAAGGCAAGTTAAAAGCGTTGAACAATAGATATATGCAAAAGAAATTTCTTCAAACGGTTAACCATACGGACCTCAATATCGGTGTAAGCCGAAAAGTCATTGAGGCACTTGAAAAAACAGAAGGCTTTTCAAACCCAAACACGTATGTGCTTTACAATGGCGTAGACACGACTAAGTTTTACAGAGACAGGAGCATAAAAAAGCCGGCAACATTCACTATAGGGTGCATAGGAAACTTCTGGCCGCTTAAGGACCAGATCACGCTCTTAAAGGCTCTTAATATGCTTGTAAAAGAGGGCAAAAGTTTGCAGGTTAAATTTATAGGCTCAGGGCCCACCCTGCATATCTGCAAAGAGTACGTTAAAAACCATCATCTTGAAAACCATGTGGCGTTCCACCCGGAAATAGACCACACAGAACTCAACAGTTTTTACAATACCCTTGACCTTTTTGTGCTTCCGTCATACTATGAAGCACTGGGCTGTGTCTATATGGAGGCTCTGCAGGTGGGTGTACCTGTTATTGCAGTCAAAGGACAGGGTATAGAGGAGATTATCCGTGAAGAGGAGAGAGAAAACGCCCTGATAGAAAAACATGACCATGCCCGCCTGGCATCGCTGATAGATGTTCATCTACATAACCCCAGATATGTCGACTATGATTTAAATATAGACAGGTTTACAGAGCCTTTCTTGCAGAGAATCGGTAAAATATAGACCATGAACATATACAAAACCTTTGCCCGCTTTTTCGGAAACAGGGAAACAGTGCTGATCTTTGCCTATCTTGCCGCCATGGTCGCAGTACCCGGCATAGGAACTGTCGCGGCATTGCACCTGATGTTTATGGCTTTTACCAAGAAAGGGGAGTGGTATTTTAAAAGCCTTGTCTACTTTGC
>JALWNS010000017.1 GCA_027083655.1 Bacteroidales bacterium
GTCTGTGCCTTTTTATCTATTGCATCTGCTAATTTGTTAAGTAAATTTTCAAGGCCAGGATCATTAATGTTTAAAATACTCGGTGGTGGCAAAACAGCCGACTGGTCTTTACTCTCTTCTAAAAGAGAGAGTAAGTTTTTGTAGTAAGCTTTTTTTATCTGCAAAGTTTTTATCTGGGTTTCTATCTCTTTTAGCTGAGAGTTGAGTGTTTCTCCTTCTTGTGTGGATCCGGTAATATTTGTTTTTTTAAACTGCGTCATCTGTTGTTCTGCAACTTTCAGAGAATCTTGAAACACAGATAATTGTTGGTCTATAAACTCTATTGTCTTAATAGCTATTTCATTCTTCTTGTTAACACGTTGATTTATATATTCTTCGGCTAGTTTGTTGAGATAGTCTATATCCTTGCCTGGAGTTGTGGTCTCCATCCAGATCCAGAGTATTGTACTATTAGGGCTACGCAAGTCAATGCGCAACCGTTGGGAATATCTATGTGCAAGGTCTTTAATATCTTGGTGGATAATATAAAATTTTTTGCCAATATCTTGATTTGAGAAATATTCTGTCTTGTCTAGCATGAAAGAAATATTGCCCTGGGAAAAAACTTGTCCAAAAGATAATTGATACTGCTTTTTGTCGTTCCCTATCCTCACAGATACCAAATTTGTATCCTCTATTGTGACATAAATTTTAGTGTTGTAAAGTGGATCTGAATCTGGGGAAAAAGTAATATTAATGGGACTTTTTTTGTATAGCTCTATATCATAAGCTAGCTTGCGGTCTAAAAAAAATTGATATTCAAAAGATGGCAATTGCTTGAGAATATCATAATTCATCTGATAAGATGTGAGCTTGCCAATTTCATTCTCTAAGTTAATGCCTGGAGAAATAGGTATACCTCCTGCATAAATTTCAGGTTGTGTATAACGGGATTCAATAAAGATAGTTGTGTAAATGCTATATACATTCTTGGAATAACGGTTTTTGTATTTGGCAAAGCCCAAAGCCAGTACAAAGGCTATCACATATAAGTACCAGAATCCCAATGAGGTGAGAATAAAGTGTTTTACCTGGTCAAGTATTATTTCGATTTCGTTACGTTGTTCCATTTATATTCTGTTTAAGCTTAGGATTAAGGATACAATGCTTGCAGTTGTTGTTATTAACGATACAATGATATAATAATCTTGTGTTTGTAAGCGGAAAATTTGCGATTTTCTAGGACGTAAATAAACAATGTCATAAGGCTCAAGAAAGAAATTTTGGTTTTCAATTAAATTTTTGGAGGTAAGGTCCAGGGTAAAAACTTTAACAACCGAATCCTGTCTACGTAAAATAAATACGTGTTTTTTGTCTACAGAATATGGCAGACCTCCAATCTCAGAGATAGCTTCGAGTATGTTGACACGGTCTTTGTAAAAGGTCCGGGCTATGTTAACTTCCCCTACGAAAAAAATTTGATAGCTAATGAGCTTCACTTTGACAAAAGCATCTGTGAGTATACTGTCTACCCTTTTTTGTATCATTTGTTGAACTTGATCTACAGTCTTGCCCTCAACGTAAAAGCTACCCACAAGAGGCACAATTATATAGCCAGTATCATTGACCATATAACCAGAAAGAAAATAAAATTGCCCGGATGCTTGCGGTTGTACATTGTAGCTACTCTGGGTATACTGCTTGAAAAGCTTATTTATGTTTTCGTCATATGTTGTTATTTTAATATCCAGATAATCATAGGGTTGTAGCCCATAGGGCTGGTAATTGGGGACAAATTGTTCTATTTTTTGCTTCTCCAGATCCGAAAGATATAATAAATT
>JALWNS010000018.1 GCA_027083655.1 Bacteroidales bacterium
GTTGGAAGTTAAGACCAACACTTGGATAAAGTTTAAAGATGGTTTTTTTGTTAAATATTACAATGAGACTAAAATAGATAAACTTTCACTATCGCTCTTTTTAAATGTCTGGAAAGATATCAAAGCTTCGGATGTAGTTCATTTGCAGGGTATATTTAGCACTCCTGCGCCGGTAGCACTAGTTTATGCATCTATCTTCAACAAACCCGTACTTATGTCTCCAAGAGGATCATTCTGTAAATGGTGCCTGGCTCAGGGTAATCGTTTTAAAAAACTTTGGATGAGTCTCATTATCGCTCCTTTTGGTAACCGTGTTGCATGGCATGCAACCAGTGAAGTAGAAAAAAAAGATATTTTAACACTCTTCCCGGAATCACAAGTGTATGTTGTTCCCAACGGTATAGAGGTTGAGAATTTTTCAAAAGTAACTGCTTTAACGAAGCAAGCATATACAGCTAAGTATATAAATGCAGAATATACTCCTTCAAAAATAGTAGTATCTATGGGAAGATTACATAAGGTTAAGGGATTTGATATTTTGATAGAATCATTTCATAAAATTTTAGTAAAATATCCGGATGCTATTTTGCTTATTGCTGGAAAAGATGTTGGAGAGATGAACAGTCTTGAGGCAATAGTAAAAAAGTATCAGTTGGAAAATAGTGTCCATTTTATAGGAGAAGTATCCGGTCAGGATAAAATAGACTTCTTAGGCAATGCTGATCTGTTTGTCTTGCCCTCACACACTGAAAATTTTGGAAATGTTTATATAGAAAGTTTGGCAGCAGGGACTCCAATAGTGGCGAGTACCGGTACGCCATGGCAGGAAGTAGAAAATGCCAACTGTGGGAAATGGGTAAAAAATGATGTAGAGAGCACTTCAAAGGCTATCTTAGAAATGTTTGAAAAAGATCGTGAGACTATGCGTACAAATGCTAGAGAGTTCGCACAAAAATATGATTGGAAAAATATAGCTTTGCAATTTAGAGATGTTTTTGAAAAGGTAAAACAACGAAAATGATACAAAAAAATATAACGGTAATCATATTGACATTCAATGAGCAGATACATATAGAGCGATGTATTAAATCTTTACAATCCTTTGCAAAGGAAATTTTAGTAGTTGATAGTTATTCAACAGACGATACGGTTGAAATTGCAAAGTCTTTAGGGGCAAAAGTATATCAGAATAAATGGCCGGGAAATCAAGCAAAACAGTTTCAATGGGCACTAGATAATTGTCCTATTGACACTGAATGGATTATGCGTATGGATGCTGATGAGTTTGTTATGCCTAAATTAGCTGAAGAGATAACCCAAAAGTTACATAATGTTCCCAATGATGTATCCGGTATTTATATAAAAAGACGAGTTTATTTTTTAGACAAATGGATTAGGTATGGAGACTATTATCCTATTTGGTTATTACGCATTTGGCGGAATAGATACGGCAAAATAGAACAGCGATGGATGGATGAGCATATCAGGCTCAGTTCGGGTAAAACTATACGGTTTGAAAATGATTTTGTTGATGATAACAAAAGCGGTCTTACTGCTTGGACGACAAAACATAATAACTATGCAACGAGAGAAGCGATAGATGCACTGAACAAGATTTATAATTTTACAGATGAAGATATAGAAAAAGGAAACCTCTTTGGTAGCAATATTGAACGTAAACGCTGGTTCAGACAAAAATATGACAGGCTTCCTCTATTTATAAGACCAATAATCTATTTTCATTACCGATATTTTTTGAAATTTGGATTTTTAGATGGTAAAGAGGGGTTTATATGGCACTTTTTGCAAGGGTTTTGGT
>JALWNS010000019.1:0-1130 GCA_027083655.1 Bacteroidales bacterium
AATTCTTAAGTCCTTTTTTACCAGACATGGTTCCTTGTTTTTATTTCTACTTCTAAATTAAAAACTAGCATCGTTGATGATTAATTTTTCCAATTAAAAAATCTAAAATCTGATCTTAATCTTTCTTAGACCAAATGTATATCTCCTCAGGCTTCAACGGACGGTAAAACCAAAGCCACTGAAAACCATCAAGTTTTGTATCTTCTTCTGTAAGCTGGGCTGGAGGTATTATTTTCCCAACAGGAGCACCTATTGCCAAGATTGATCTAACCTTTTTGTCCCTGATAAAGATCTTTATTGTATCACAGGTCATCTTATTAACACCCATGAGAACAGAATCCTGGAAAAGGAAGTATATAGACTGGGCTTCCTCTTGCACCTCAACCTCCCTCAATTCCCTTTTCTTGAATTTTATCTCTATATTTTTCCCTTTAATTTGGTTAAACCTATCATCTAATGTATGCTCTACAATAAAAGCATTACCCTTAACTATTAACTTGTACGGATCTCCATTTAGCGTTAGGAGCTCCATAAAATTCCCTGTTATTTGTATGCTATCTGACCAAAGAACAGGGCTACCAAAGAGAAATAATGTCGAATCGAGCATAGAATAAATTGCACTATCTGCTTTTATTTGCAGTCCGCGTTGGAAACCCTTTACATGATGATAAGCTAATACTTTCCGGAAAATAAAAGTGTCCTGTTCTTCATAAACAGTATCCATGTATGAATAAATTGTATCACTCCTTAGCCAGAAAGTATCTTTTTCCCTATATTGTGTCAGGACGGCATCATGTGCAATAAGAAACCGCTTTGTCTTTTCGTTCATCTTGCCAATCTTGCCAGTCAGGGTATATTCCTGTACTGTATCTACAATTTTCACATTACCACGAGCAATAACATTTCCACTAGCCCGGTCATAATCAATATTTTGAGCAGAAATTTTTTGTTCTTTAAAATTAATCTGCGCACCGGACCGTATGTTGGCTTTTTGTTGTTTGTGGTCAAAGCTACCCCTGGTGCAAAACAGGTCAACAGAATCGCCAATAATGTGTGTCTTGCCGTAGAAATATGAAACCTCATTGTCTATATCATGGTACAAGGAATCAGTGAAAATATCATATTTCTCG
>JALWNS010000019.1:1140-1816 GCA_027083655.1 Bacteroidales bacterium
TATTTAATCTCTGAGGTGAACAGGCGTGTAGTATCTTTTATAAGTCTAACATTGCCATTGAAATATGCAACTTCATCATTAGCATTATAAGTCAAAGAATCACAGTATAATAATACGGTATCTGCCTGATCGATCTTAATAACTCTCACATCACCAAAGCCCTTCATTTCATTAGCCTGACGGTCGATATAAGCACTATCGCAATATATTGTGGTCTGTTTATGAGCCACAATCACCTGACCTTTGAGGATTTGTACATCCTTACCCAGCTTTCTTGTGCTGTATAGATAGTTCGAATGAATAAACTCTATTGGCTCGTTTTGTTGCGTTTGCTGGGCAAAGGCCGAAAATAAAAACGCTAGTGAGGCCCACAACAAGAGAAAAATCTTTTTTCTCATGAGAAAAATTTTTTTGCAAATATAAATTGTTGATTTTTGTAAAGCTAAAAAAAGCATTTTTAAACAAGAACAAAAAATGATTAAGGCAGTAATATTTGACATGGACGGTTTACTGATAGACTCCGAACCACTATGGATGCAGGCAGAGATAGAATTATTTGGCCGTTTAGGGTTAAATCTTACTCCAGAAGATTGCAAACAGATGCAAGGCGTCAAAATACCTGATGTTATACGCCATTGGTATGGGGTCAAACCATGGGAAGGAATGAGTCTGGAGC
>JALWNS010000020.1 GCA_027083655.1 Bacteroidales bacterium
TCTTCATCCTGCAGTCCCATTACCGTAGTCCTTTGGATTTCTCTGAGCAGGCACTCGAGGCAGCAGAAAAAGGGTTTAAACGCTTGATGAATGGTCTGAAAACCCTGGATCGACTTTCGCCATCGTCGGACTCAACCATAGATTTTCAACCGATAATTGACCGTGTGTTTGATGCATTAAATGATGACTTTAATACACCTGTGGTAATAGCCGAGCTGTTCGAAGGTGTGCGTTTGATTAACCTCATCAATGACGGGAAAGAGAAAATCTCTGCACAGGACCTGGAGAATGTCAAAAAATTCTACAATGACGTGGTATTTGATATTCTGGGACTTGTGTATGAAGAAGAAGGTACAAGTGAGATTGTTGATAAGCTAATAGACCTTATCCTGACTTTGCGCCTCGAAGCAAAGAAACGTAAAGATTTTGACACTGCAGACCGCATACGCGATGAGTTGGCAAAGCTAGGAATACGTGTCAAGGATACACGCGACGGCTTTGAATGGGAGTTTGAATAGCAATAATTTTTGTGCATAAGATTATTTTTATAACATGGGATAAGGGGGAGGAGCCCCTTGTCCCTGTTTTTATACAAATTAATAAATGTCATTATGATATGAAGAACCGCAAAATTGAATTTATAGATCTGGATGTGGTTGACTATAAAAAGGCTTATGATATACAGGTTGAATACCTGAATAAAAATATCGACCTTAAGCAAAGGGGTGAGACAACAAAAAACACTGTATTCTTTGTCGAACATCCTCATGTTTATACTCTGGGCAAAAATGGCGACCGCTCTAATTTGAAAATTACTGACCAGAAGCTCAAAGAGATAAACGCCATTTTTGTTCGCACAGACCGCGGCGGAGATATAACCTACCACGGTTATGGACAGATTGTAGCTTATCCTATCTTCGACCTGGATAATTGGGATATTCTTATACGCCGCTATATTTATGCACTGGAGGAAATAATTATTCGTACATTACGTGAATATGGTCTGCAGGCTACTAGATTGGACAAAGCTCCTGGAGTCTGGATGGTAGACCGCCCTATACCAGAGAAAATATGTGCAATAGGAGTACGCGTTAGCAGGGGAATAACAATGCATGGCTTTGCCTTCAATATTAACACAGACCTGCGGTACTTTGAGTATATCAACCCCTGCGGCTTTACAGACAAAGGCGTCACCTCCCTGCAAAAGGAGCTTGGACGCGAAGTTGATATGAATGAGGTTAAAGATAGGCTAAAAAAGTACTTTCTTGAAGTTTTTGAAGAAATGTGATGAAACGTGAATTGTCTTCTTATGGGCTAGGTTTCTGCCGTTAGCTATGTGTAACGAAATAAGCTCTCTGTCTAGAAATTTGATTTTGAAAAATATCGCAAAACTGATGCAGTGTAAACGAAAAAGGCGACGCCGTATTTGATATATTTTTAACTGTGCGTCGCCTTTTTCTTGTGTTGAAACTATGCAAGTGCCTACCGTTATCCGTCTGTCATATTCCGGCTTGCCTGGATATTGTTGAGGTTAGGCTAGGGGAAGCCGTGTATAAGAGGGTATTTTGCCCCCTGGCCATAATTTAATTAATTGAGAATAGCTTGATGTATTGCTCTGCAATGCCTTCCCATGTCCAGAGCTGGCGAATTCGTTGATTGAACATGATTACCCGCTCTGCTCCAGTCTCCCAGTTCTCAATGGTCCAGCGGATAGCTTCGCCCATGTTGGCCGGCAGGTTCTGATATGGATCATCTGTCCGTTTGGCCAAAGCGCCATAAGGAGTAATATATCCCCAGCTGGTTTCCTGGCCTTTG
>JALWNS010000021.1:0-3591 GCA_027083655.1 Bacteroidales bacterium
AAATACTGAATCTTCAGCAACATTGTTTGATAATTAGATTTAAAAAAGGAGAAATCATTACCAAGCAAGGAACTCTTTCTACCCATTCATTGTATGTCTCACAGGGATTAGTTAAGCTATACGTTGAGGGGAAAAACCGCAATATAATAATAAAACTTATTCCAGAAGGAAATTTTATTGGCCTTCATTCTTTGTTTTCTTCTCTTAATGTTTACAACTTTTCTGTAGCAGCTATAACAGATACAAAGATGTGTATGATCCCTAAGGAAATATTTACAGACCAAGCACAAAAAAACCATAAGTTTCTTTTTGAAATAACTAAAAATATTAGTGAATGTGCTGATCTAGCATTGGATAAAATTTTGTCTCTCAGTGAGAAGACAGCTAGAGGCCGTTTGATAGATGTTTTGATATACTTTGCCGAAGAAATATATAAAGATTCTACTTTTACCCTTCCTATTACACGCAAGGAGCTTGCAGAGCTTTGCTCTATCTCGACAGAAAATGCCGTCAGGATTTTAGGTGAATTGAGAAAAGAAAACATTATAGAGATAAATGGAAAGCAGATAACTATTAAGCAGCCTGAGTTGTTGCATAAATTATCAGCGATTAGTTAATTGATTTATATCAATGATATAAAATTTTATAAAAGGGCTATGTAATATGACATAATTGTTTGGTAAATTTTGTCAAGGCGTTTAGATTTAGAAAACATTTTGTTATCTAGCAAAGAACATTGGACTAAAGGCGGCGGGTACTCTTTTTTAGTATAAATTTGTAAAAAGAGCTTAAAATACAAGTTGATGAAAGAGATTACCCGTCGTGATTTTATTAAGATTACGTCTGCTGGTATAGTTGGAGCAGCTATTTCAAAGCCTATCTTTGGTTTTATTCCCCCGTTTTTAAAGAAAGATCATAATCCTCCATTAGAGTCAGAACTTATTAAAACACCGACAGTTTGTGATATTTGTTTCTGGAAGTGCGCAGGATGGGTATGGAAGGATAAGAAAGGAAATATAGTCAAAATCACTGGTAATGAGTTAGATCCTCATAGTAATGGACGTTTGTGTCCAAGAGGAACAGGAGGACTAGGTGCTTATTACGATCCAGACCGTCTCAAGCGGCCACTCATACGCGTAGGAAAGCCGGGTAGCCAGACATTCAAAGAGGCTACATGGGAGGAGGCCTTTGATTATATTGTAGAGAAAATGAAGCAGATAGAACAGAAGTATGGACGTGAGTCTATGGCCCTGTTCTATCATGGTACAACAGGTCCGCATTTCGAATATTTGTGGGAAGCATACGGTTCTCAGACCTATGCTGAGCCTGCAATAGCACAATGTTTGGTTACCAGGGAAGTAGGTTTTATTGCTACATACGGTCAAGGATTAGGGTCTCCCGAGCCTACAGATGTTAGGAATACAAAATGTCTTGTTTTGATAGGTAACCATATTGGGGAGAACATGCACAATGGCCATGTGCAGGATATGAGTCATGCTATAGATCATGGAGCTACAGTTATTACAGTTGACCCGAGATTTTCTACAGCGGCTGCACATTCGAAGTATTGGTTACCAATAAAACCTGGCACAGATATAGCCTTGCTTTTATCATGGATGCACGTTTTGATTTATGATAACTTGTACAATAAAGAATATGTGGACAAATATACTTATGGCTTTGATTATCTGAAAGATCATGTTAAAAGGTTTACTCCAGAATGGGCATCGACTATAACAACATTAGATCCTAACCTTATACGTAAGACTGCTTATGAGATGGCCAAAGCTGCTCCGTCTGTGGTTATACATCCAGGCCGTCATACTGCCTGGTACGGTGATGATACACAGCGTGAGCGGGCCATAGCTATTCTTAATGCTCTGCTTGGTGCATGGGGCAAAAGAGGGGGCTTCTATTTCTCAGAAAAAGTATCACTTCCTCATTATCCGCATCCACCTTTCCCTGAGCCTCGATGGTCTTGGCGTACAATAACTACTGATAAATACAAGTATGCAATATCTGGGGTGACAAATGTTTTGATTGATCACTCATTACCAGAATATGAAGGGCCATATAAGGTTAAAGGTTGGTTTGTTGTGGCGACAAACCTAATTCAATCTATACCTGATCAGGAAAAAACAATACGTGCCTTGCAGAATCAAGATCTTGTTGTTGTGGTTGATATTCTGCCTACAGAGATTACGGGTTATGCAGATGTAATACTTCCAGAAGCTACATATCTTGAGCGTTATGACTTGTTGCGCAATAGTAGGCACAGGGTACCAAATATAGCATTGCGCATGCCTGCAGTAGAGCCTAAATACGACACAAAGCCAGGCTGGTGGATAGCAAGGGAATTAGGTATTCGTTTAGGTTTGGAGAAGTATTATCCATGGAAGAATATAGAAGAAGTGCTTGATTGGCAGTTGAGGCAGGTGGGTAGTTCATTGGAAGAGCTTAAAAAAGTAGGAGTTAAGCATTTTGAGCGTAAAACACCTTTGTATATACCTGATGGTTATGAATGGCCTTTCCCAACAAATACAGGTAAGATTGAACTTTATTCAACAGACCTGGCAGCTATGGGGTATGAGCCAATGCCCGTATATAAGAAACACGAAGAGCCTCCTGCAGGTTATTACCGTTTGATATACGGCCGTGTTCCTATGCATAGTTTTGGCCGTACGACAAATAACCCTTATCTGCATGAGCTACGACCAGAAAATCATCTTTGGGTACATCCAAAGGTAGCTAAATTATTAGGTCTGGAAAATGGGCAGGAAGTTTGGTTGGAGAACCAGGATGGCAAGGTATCTTCATACTCGGTAAAGGTGCGTGTGACAGAGCGTATCCGCCCTGATTCTGTTTTTCTTCCCCATGGTTTTGGACAAAAATCAAAGCAGCTACGAAAAGCTTATGCAAGAGGTATTCTTGATAATGAGTTGATAACTAACGTAAAGATAGATCCTATTACCGGATCTACTGGTATGCGAAGTAACTTTGTTAAAATACTTACTCAAAAACCAAACAAATAATTGTAATACTTAGGCGCTATGAGATATGCAATGGCAATTGATACACGTAAATGCGTAGGATGTGCAGACTGTGTAGTTGCATGTCAGACAGAAAATAATGTGCCTTTTGGTTATGCACGTGATTGGATTGTAGAGATAGTCGAGGGATCTTATCCAGATACACTAAAAGTACACTTTGAATCCAGGCGTTGCCACCATTGCGATGATGCACCATGTGTCCGTGTTTGTCCAACTGGTGCCAGTCATATTGTAGAGGGTGGTATTGTTAAAGTAACACCTGAGGAATGTATTGGTTGTGGTGCATGCATTGAAGCATGTCCGTATGGGGCACGCTATTTCCACCCTGATGGATATGTTGATAAATGTACTTTCTGCGACCACAGGGTTAAAAATGGCCAGGACCCGGCGTGTGTTTCTGTATGTCCTACGTATTGTTTGATTTTTGGTGATCTGGACGATGAAGATAGTCCTATTTCCAAAGTACTACGCGAACGTGAATATTATACGCTAGCACCAGATGCTAGCACAAAACCAAACCTGTATTTTCTTAAATAAAAAA
>JALWNS010000021.1:3601-8248 GCA_027083655.1 Bacteroidales bacterium
TTGCTACACTTTTTTATCTTATGGGAAAAGAGAAGGATTACCCTGTTACAGTAAAAGTAGCTACTATTATCCCTCCTATCATTATAGCTTTGGGGCTTTTGTTTTTGATAGGGGACCTTAGGCACAAAGCATATTTTTGGCAGTTATTGACACATATACGCTTACAATCCCCAATGAACTGGGGCGCATGGACTTTGACAATAGTGTTTTTCCTCTCTCTCTTGTGGCCTTTGAGCTTTACTGATGACCTCATTGAATTTTTTGAGCAAAGGGGAAGGAAAAAATGGTCAGCCTTTTTCCAATGGATAAGGAGCATACTTGACAGAGTGAAGCTTCTGGGTAAAATAGTTGAAGCCTTTGCCAAACATAGGGGAAAATGGGCAGTGGTTACACTGATTTTCAGTATAATACTCGGTATTTATACAGGTATTTTGCTATCTACTATGAATGCAAGGCCTCTGTGGAACACCCCTATTCTTGGTATTCTGTTTCTTACTTCAGGAGTGTCTACGGCAACAGCTGCTATAATGTGGATAACAAACAATGACAGTGAACGCCACTTGTTTACAAAGATTGATTTTTATTTGATAATTTTAGAAATGTACCTGATTTTCCAGTTGTTCTTTAACATGGTCCAGGGACCTGAGATCCAGGTGCAGACAGCACACATGTTTTTTGGAGGTGAATTTACAGCTATTTTTTGGGCATTGTTTGTAGGTTTAGGTTTGGTTGTTCCTTGGATACTGGAGATTTTAGAACTAAAAGGTTTCAGAGTACCTGTTGCTATACCTGCGTTTATGATACTCCTAGGTGGGCTTATTTTCAGAATTATCATGGTTTATGCAGGTGAGATTTCCTCTTTTATGCCAGTACCATTAGTCTATTAAAAAAATGAAGCTATGAAAGATTTAAAGAACAAGTATTTAAACCCATATATCGCTGGATTTTTCATAGGTTTGGCCCTGATAGCAGCCTATTATTTCTCAGGTGAGGGTTTAGGTTCCAGCGGTGCATATAAGAGATTTGTTATCGCATCATTTGATGCAGTTAGTCATACTTATGCACTCAAATCACATTATTCTGGCAGTGTGGTAAGTAATGGCAATCCACTAAGTTCGTGGTTGGTATTTGAAATATTGGGAGTTGTTGCCGGAGCTATTATTTCGGCAGCTATATTTGGACGCCTTGAGTGGAAGATTGGAAAATCTCCCAAAATATCAAATAAGACACGCCTTATAGCAGCATTTATAGGCGGAATATTCTGGGGTGTCGGGACACAATTAGGTAGAGGTTGTACTTCCGGCTTGGTTATGTCGGGAATGGCAGTTAATTCACTATCAGGCTATATAGGCCTTATAGCTATTTTCGGGGGTGGTTATCTGTTTGCATATTTTTTCCGTAAACTATGGATTTAAAAATTAACTAAAAAATAATGATCATGGGTCCATTATATCCACTTGGAATAATTAATGAAAACGTAAATCTATTAACAGCGTTTTTTATCGGTGTATTATTCGGAGGTATGCTCGAAGCTGCCGGTTTTACTAATACACGCAAACTGGCAGGAGTTTTTTATGGCTATGATATGACTGTATTAAAAGTCTTTTTTACTGCCGCATTGACAGCAGCGGCAGGTTTGTTTTTAATGCATCACTATGGGTTAATAGACCTGACAAAAGTATTTTATCCTCATACTTATTGGTTACCTACTTTGATAGGAGGTTTACTTATGGCATTAGGATTTATAATAGGGGGATTTTGTCCTGGAACAAGTTTTTGTGCTGCATCAACCGGTAAAATCGATGGGATTGTTTTTGTTGTAGGTGTGTTCATTGGTATTTATTTCTATGCTTTTACTTATGAACCGTTATTTGAGAAGCTCAGAAACTCAACTGCAATGGGGCAGGTAAATGTTGCAGACTGGTTGGGTATTAGCCAGGGATTGTTTATCCTGATAATGATTGTTATTGCAATAGCTTCGTTCATATTTGGTGATTGGGTGCAGAAAAAAGTTAACCAAAACAAATCTCCAGAAGATCTAGAAGACTTAGGACTTTAAAAAAAATTAGCTATGAAAAAAACTAGTATTTTCATTCTTACTCTCTTGTTTATAGGCGGTCTGTGGTCAGCATTTTTGCCTAATGTACAGACACATGTCGAGAGGGTTAATGCAAAGGATTTACTCAATTTAGTTAATTATTCAGAGCGATACCTTAGTGTGGATGATATAGCAAGATCCCTTATGCAGCAGGACCAATTTCTATTGTTGATAGATGTCCGTAAGCCAGAACAATATAAAGAGTTTACACTCCCAGGTGCAATTAACATCCCAATTGATTCTTTATTTTTGCAAAAAAATTTGCAGCTTTTGTCAGGAGCCGATGTTTATACTATCGTATTTTTCTCAAACGGTAGCTCCCTGGCCGACAAAGCATGGTTAATAGCCACAGCAGCAGGTTATAATAATTTGTATGTTTTAAAAGGAGGATTGAATGCCTGGTTTAACGAATTATTACAGCCTAAGCGTCCTGCAGATTGGGCTACAAAAGAAGAATTTGATAAATATAATTTCCGTCTAGCGGCAGCCCGTTATTTTACAGGAGCATCTGGTACAGACGATGCTACTTCTTCAAAGCCCGTTGTCAAGGTTCAAGTACCTGTGAAAAAAAAGCAAGTTGGCGGTGGATGTGAATAATGCTTTTATTTTTTAAACACAAAAAAATAATTTGAAATGAAACGCTTAAGCTTTTTAATATTGCTCTTGGTGGTGCTTTTTAGTTGTAATGTAAGAAATGATGATCCTCATACTTTTGTTAAAAGTTTTGATATAGAAGAGCTTACCCCGGAGCAGTTTTACCATATACTCTATTTCAAGGATACAGTTGATTTTATTCTTATAGATTTACGTAATCCTCACAAGTTTGCAATGGGGCATTTGCCCGGCGCAATAAATATACCATCAAAGAGCCTTTTGGAAGAAAACCATAAGGATTTACTTCAAAGTAAGATTGTAAAGGTTTTTTATAGTGATGATCCTAGTTTCACACGCTTGTGTGTTAGTGTATTAGTGCATGAAGGTTATAATGATTGCTATGCTTTGTTAGGTAATTACCAGAGCCTGAGGGATAATTTTGTTAATAAATTTGCTATCCGAAGTGCTTTTTATGATGATGAAAAGCCAGATTATAACTACAAAGAGAAATTTGCAGAGCTTTCGGCAGGTGGTAATAGACAGGCCGAAACACAGTCTAAACCTAAAATTGAAGTGAAAGTCCCTGTCAAGAAAAAACATGTAGGCGGAGGATGTGAATAATTTTAACCGAAATAAAAAATCTACAATGATGAAAAAACTTAGTTTTGCTATATTTTTAAGCATATTCTTTGTTATTGCTTGTAATAATCCTCAGACACATTATACTCAGAATGTTAATGACCTGCTGGGTAAATACAAAATGCCAACGTTAGCCGGGTTTATTGAGCAGGCCAATCCAGTTGTACTTGAGGATGACTTTCCTCCTATAATCATTGCTCCATTAGTTAAAGAAGATTTGAATAGCGATTTGGTAATTGACATTAGATCCAAAGATGATTACGAGTCAGGACATATAAATGGTGCTTATAATGTACCTGCAGCTGATCTAATAAATTTTCTCAATAATATAAACGTGTCCACTTATCAAAATATAGTCTTGGTTTGCTATTCAGGACAAACTGCCACATATAATGCAGAGTTGTTGAGAATGCTTGGTTATAAGAATGTTTTTTCGATGGCGTACGGTATGGCAGGTTGGAATAGGGATTTTTCAGATATTTTTAAAAGGAATATCTCGGCAAAGTATATTAACCAAATAAGCAGAGTGGATGTACCTTTACCAGAGAAATCCTCTTTGCCTGACCTAGAAATTGGTTTGCCACTAGATGTATTACGCAACAGGGTTGTTGAGGCTATGAGTCTTAAACCTTCTGAATACTTAGTTAGTGCAGACCAGGTTTTTGCCGGTCCAGAAAAGTATTTCATTATAGACCTGAGGAGGCCGGAGCATTATAAAATAGGCCATATTCCAGGAGCAGTAAATATAAGACCAAACGAGCTCTTGTTATCTGAAAAGTTAGAATACCTACCTAAAAATAAACCAATTGTATTATACTGTTACCACGGATATACATCAGCTGCTACAACTGCATACCTTAGGGTTTTAGGCTATGAAGCATATTCTCTAAAGTTTGGATACCATAGTTTTATGGACGGTATTTTAAATAAACGTATTGATTTTAATACTGCATTTAACGATTTCCCATTTATTACAGGAGATAAACGTGTTGATATAAGGGTTTCGCAAACACAAACACAACAAGTAAAGAAGCCTGCAATAACAGTCCCAGTCAAGAAAAAACAAGTAGGTGGAGGCTGTGAGTAATTAATCTTGCTATCCCTTTTAAATAGCCCGCTGACAATCGTCAGCGGGCTATTTTGGTTTTTATAGTTTGATGTAAATCAAGTTTCTATACCAACCACTATAAGCTTTTAATCCGGTCATAATCAACTTTAATGTTTCGTACGAACAAAATGCAATATGTATTTAATCAAATGTTTAATTTTTATAAAACAAGTCGTCTAATTTGTGATATTAATTTATATCTTATATC
>JALWNS010000022.1:0-1046 GCA_027083655.1 Bacteroidales bacterium
TTACAAAACAAATTACCATAAGAGAGTCAGAGGCCCTTGAAAGGTATCTTTCTGAGATAGCCAAGACAAGGCTGCTGACTCCAGAACAAGAAGCAGAGCTAGCCTCACGAGCCAAACGAGGTGACCGTAAAGCTCTGGAAGAACTCATCAAAGCAAATCTTAGATTTGTTGTTTCGGTAGCTAAACAATACCAGAATAAAGGCCTTAGTTTGTCAGACTTGATAAGTGAAGGGAACATTGGACTGATCAAAGCAGCTATGCACTTTGACGAGACACGCGGGTTTAAATTTATATCATACGCAGTGTGGTGGATACGTCAATCCATCATGCAAGCTCTAGCAGAAAAATCCAGACAAATACGTTTACCGGTTAACAAAGTAGGCGCACAAAACCGTGTACGTCAAATCATTAGCGAATTACAGCAAAAACTAAACCGTGAACCCACACTTGAAGAAATAGCAGAAGCACTAGAGATAGATGAAAAATTTGTCCGTGAAATACTCGAACAATCTGAAATCGTCTTATCACTCGAAGCGCCAATGGGCTCTGACGATTCTGACTTAAAACTGGTAGACATACTCTCTAGTAATGATTACAGGGCCGACTCGCGTATCACTCAAGAAGAAAACCGGCAGGTTATTGAGGAGCTTCTCAAAACTTTACCTCCTCGTGATGCGGAAATAATAAGAATGTATTTTGGCATAGGGAAGAGTCACCGCTATACATTGGACGAAATTGGAGCATACTTTAATCTCACAAGGGAGAGGGTCCGACAGATAAAAAACAAAGCTATGCAACAATTGCGTAAAAATGCTAAACAATTCTTCCAAGAACAGTAAGAAAGTATAAACGCACATTTTCATACTTACGGCGTCCCATTTTGGGACGCCGTTTTTCTTAATAAATAGCTGGCTTATGATTAAACAGTTAGATAAGATTTGGCAAAAAAATTGCTATACTCTACTTGTGGTAATAAAATACAAGAATACTTTGCTTTTTAACAAATTTTGCTAAATTTGTATTTATGAAAATATAATTTATTATGC
>JALWNS010000022.1:1056-1803 GCA_027083655.1 Bacteroidales bacterium
ATTATGCAGGAGCAAGCCATTGATCACAAATACATCATAGAAGAACTTAAGGCCGACGTTTTTGCTATTAGTTATTTAGGAGCAATAGACCGGAATCTTCTGGCTTTGATGGCCAAAAATATTGAAGAAAAGACAGCAGAAACGACACCTACTGCTACCAAAAAGATTTTTAAAGTCTTTATAGAGCTATCACAGAATATTGCTCTTTACTCTGCCGAACGTGGTATTAGTAGTGATTCACATAGCTCAGGAGAAGGTATAATTATTTTCAAAGAATTGGCAGATCATTTTCTGGTTTACACAGGTAATATGGCCAAAACAAGCGATGTAAACGCTTTGACCAAAAAGATCGATCGTATTAATGCAATGTCCCACAAAGAATTAAGGGATTTTAAGCGAAAAATGCGTAATTTAAAGCACACAGACATGGGACGCGGAAATATCGGACTTATACAGGTTGCCCTGGTGTCGGGTAATCCTATAGAATACAAAATTATTCCTCTGGATGAGGAGACTTCCTTTGTTATTATAGCTTCTAAAATCAACAAAAATTGATCTTATGGAAAATTTTTATATAGAAGGCTCAAAAGGTATATACTTTATACCAACGGTTAATTTCAACGCAGACACAGGTGTTTGTGAGCTTTCTGGAGAGTCATACCTCGAAGAAACAATTAAATTTTACACACCTCTTATTCAATGGCTGGAAAGGTATTTTGAGGAGGTGGGCAAGCCTCTTACTTTTAA
>JALWNS010000023.1 GCA_027083655.1 Bacteroidales bacterium
TAAAAATTTAATTGCCTTTGTAACAATCTCGTTCAACCCATCTGAAGAAAATTGCTGTTTCATATTCTCCCAGTTTATGTTTTAAGATTAAACTCCATAGAAATAAAAAAGCCGCAGGAGGGAACCCACCTGCGGCTTTACATATAACATGGTATTATGCAATAATGGATATGGGTTGCCCTTCTGCTATGGTGGTGTCATAGCAGCAGAACAACAACAAAGTACATATATCAAAGCTAATTTTAGCATTTAATCCTGTATTCTTTTTTGTTATTCAAACATAAGAATAAAATTTTGATATTTCAACTGCCCCAATATCACAAAAAGCTTAAACCAGGGCCGTCTTAAGATTTTTTGTAAATTTTACCGTGCTACCTGATATCAAATAAATCATAGCTTAATTCTCTCCACATCTTTATCACCCCGGCCAGAGATATTGATTATAGCAAGCTTACCAGTCTTATCTAGCAAAGTTTCAAGAGCAGCTGCTACGCCATGGGCCGATTCCATAGCCGGTATTATACCTTCCAAACGAGCCAAAAGCTTAAAAGCCCGGGTAGCCTGCTCATCAGTGATAGGTAGATATTTTACACGGCCTGTGTCTCTGAGGTGTGCATGTTCTGGTCCAATACCTGGATAATCCAAACCTGCAGCAATAGAGTATGATGGACGCGGATTACCCTGGTCATCTGTCAGGGTCAATGTTTTCATGCCCTGGAAAACCATTGGCTTCCCTAAATTTAGAGTGGCTGCGTTTTTTTCATTATCAATACCTAAACCTGCGCCTTCACCAGCCACAAGTTTTACTTGTTCGTCATCAATAAATGCCGAGAATATACCAATAGCATTACTACCTCCGCCTATAGCTGCAAAGACAAAATCAGGGAGGCGGTTTTCTTTGAGTAATATTTGTTGCCGGGCTTCGCTACCAATAACACTTTGGAAATAACGGACAATTGCCGGATATGGATGAGGACCAACTACAGAACCTATAAGGTAATATGCTGCCGGGTTTTCTATAAAATATCCCAGTGCAGCATCTACTGCATCTTTTAGAGAACCTGTACCCTGTTCTACAGATATGACCTGGGCACCTAACATCTCCATGCGTTTAACATTTAGAAACTGGCGGTCATAATCTTTGCGTCCCATGAAAATCTTACACTCCATGCCCATCAGAGCGGCGGCAGTTGCTGTAGCTACTCCATGTTGTCCTGCCCCTGTCTCGGCAATTATTTCTTTATAGCCCATACGCCTCGCCATTAAAATCTGGCCAATAGTATTATTTATCTTATGTGCGCCGGTGTGGTTAAGATCTTCCCTCTTGAGATAAACACGGTTGCCTGTATATTCAGATAGGCGTCTGGCGTAATACAGTGGAGAAGGACGGCCAACATAGTCAATAAGCAAAGAGATTAGCTCTTTGTGGAATTCTTCATCATCTAGGATAGAGTAAAACTGCTCTGTTAGCTGGTCAAATTTAGGCTTTAATTCTGGGGGGATAAACTGTCCACCATAATTACCAAAGAAGCCGTCCTGGTCAGGTAAATACTTTATAGGTTGTGGTAAAATCTGTGTTCTTGTGTTATTTATTGCGTTTGTTGTCATTGTTTTACGTTTTTTAGGTTTGTATTTTAGTAAAAGGGTTTATGAGAAAGAAGTAAAAATAGATGCAGTGTGTAGCTTGCCTTACATAACAAACGCCATCGGAAGTCTGTTCTATTTTCCCAAAAGATTTTGTAAGTCATTGTCCCTATTTTTTTTTATTTTGAATAAAAAAAAGCCGCAGGAGGGTATTTCC
>JALWNS010000024.1 GCA_027083655.1 Bacteroidales bacterium
GCGGAAACTATCTCCTATAACATTCTGTATTGCCATATCTGCCGTGAAACGGGATCCATCGTATATATTAGCAGTCTCACGGTAAGGGGAATCTGTGCCTGATACATCATGATGATCACGTCCAAGTACTATTGGAGCAGAAATCTCACCGCGTGCAATAGCTTTGTTGAACTCTTGGGCGATACGGATACGGCCTTCGGCATTAGCATAAAGGATACGAGCCTGTGAGCCAACTACCAATTTGTTCTTACCGGCTTCTTCGATCCATTTAATATTGTCCTGCATCTGGTTGCGTATCCTCTCAGGGGCTTCTTTAGCCATATCGCGCATCACTCGTAATGCAATCTGGTCTGTCTTCTCCAAGTCTAGTGGATCTCCAGATGTACAAACCCAACGGAATGGACCAAAACCGTAATCAAAGAACAATGGTCCCATAATGTCTTCGACATAAGACGGATATTTAAATGTACCATCTGGGTTCATTACATCTGCGCCTGCACGGCTAGCCTGCAAAAGAAAAGCATTACCATAATCCCAGAAATACATACCCCTCTCGGCCATCTTGTTTATAGCTGCTACATGACGACGCAACGATTCGTGTACGTATTCCTTAAATTTTTCAGGATCCTTGGCCATTAAATCATTAGCTTCTTCAAAAGTCAAACCTACAGGATAGTAGCCACCATTATATGGATTGTGTAGAGATGTTTGGTCAGAACCAAGGTCTACTTTTACGCCACGTTCCACCAGTCGCTCCCACAAGTCTACAACATTCCCAAGATAGCCTATAGATACAGGTTCGTGCTTTTTCTGGGCTTCAAGTGCTCGGTCTATAGCTTTGTCTAAATCTTCATATAATTCATGTAACCAGCCCTGATCAAGACGTTTCTTTGCAGCATGGGGATTAACTTCTGCAACTATTGAAGTAGCCCCTGTTATATATGCTGCTTTAGGCTGTGCACCTGACATTCCTCCCAGACCTGAAGAAATAAATAACATACCCGAAAGATCACTTCCTGCATCTGGTTTTACTTTTCGACCAGCATTGAGTACTGTAATGGTTGTACCATGAACAATGCCCTGTGGTCCAATATACATATATGAACCGGCTGTCATCTGCCCATATTGAGTAACTCCCAGTGCATAATACTTTTCCCAATCTTCGATCTTAGAGTAATTCGGTATCATCATACCATTAGTTACTACAACACGTGGAGCATCAGGATGAGAAGGAAACAGCCCCAAAGGATGGCCAGAGTACATAACCAAGGTCTGTTCCTCTGTCATCTCGGATAGATATTTCATTGTTAGCAGGTACTGTGCCCAGTTGGAAAAGACTGCTCCATTACCTCCGTATGTGATAAGCTCATGGGGATGCTGGGCTACTGCCGGGTCTAAGTTGTTTTGTATCATTAACATAATAGCCGCAGCCTGTCTGGTTTTGGCAGGATACCAATCGATAGGTCGTGCATACATAGGATAGTCTGGACGAAAACGGTACATGTATATGTGCCCATACTTTTCTAATTCCTCAGCAAATTCTTTTGCTAATACTTTGTGCCATTCCTTTGGAAAATAACGCAAAGCATTCTTTACTGCCAGTTTCTTCTCTTCTTTAGTAAGTGGAACAGGACGTTTGGGTGCATGATTAACATTAGGATCATAAGGTTTGGGTTCTGGTAAATGGTCTGGAATACCTTGACGTATTGCTTTTTTAAACTCTTCTTTTGTCATTTTTGTGTATATTTAAAGTTTTATTTTTTGTACTAAATTTAACATATTGATTGAAATTGAAAAAAG
>JALWNS010000025.1 GCA_027083655.1 Bacteroidales bacterium
TGAGATTATGGACGTTATTAAGGTTAAGAAGTTCGATATTGATGCCAACAAGCATGTGAATAATCTCCGTTATTTCCAGTGGCTTATAGAAGTTATCCCAGACAAAGTGTGGAAAGAAAATTTTCTGCATTTCATCGAGGGTAAATTCCTGAACGAGGCAAATTATGGGGATCAAATCCTTATTTATACCAAGATTGTGAAAATGAACAGGGAATATCTGCATACTGTGTATGATTTAACCACCAGCAAGGTCTGTGTTACGGCACGTACGGTGTGGAAACCTAGATAAAAACAAGGGCGCCGCATGGCGCCCTTGCTTTTTATTCTCCTTTTGAAGCTCTGAGCTTTATATCTTTATATTTCTCCAGTATGTCATATCCCAGCTTTAGATAAAGCTCCACATCTGGTGGCAGGCGGTAAACATCAAGCTGGTTGGGCAAACGCCCATTACGTACAACAACTGCGTTTTGCTCGGGAAGAACAAAAATGTATTGTCCGTAAGTGCCTGCAAAATAGTGTGCTTTATATTTTTTCCGAGGATAGGTCCAGAGCCCAAGGCTATAAAAGTCATTCTTTCTTAGAAGTTTATAATTTATGCTATGATCGGGCTGCATCATCTGTTCAATATACCAGGCAGGAACAATTTGTTTGCCGTTGAAATTACCTTTGTGCAGGACCAATAGTCCCAGGAGTGCAAAGTCATAAGGCGAAGCATAAAAACAGCAAAATGACTTGACAATTCCGCTATTTGTATCTGCTCCCCAGTATACAGAGTAGTTAGCACCCAATGGCTCCCAAAGATATTTTTGTGTAAAATCAGTCAGCTTCATGCCACTGGCTTTTTCAATTATCATCCCAAGCAGGATAAAGTTTCCACACTGGTATTTCCACTTTTTCCCTGGAGTCTTCACGACGTGGGTCTTGGCTATCAGGCTGTCCAGTGGGTAACCATAGTATGCCTTGACAACATCAGACCTTGGGCTCTCAAAGTTTTCGGACCAATTAAGCCCGGAGGCCATTGAAGCTAGATGTCTAATAGTAAGAAGCGTGTCCTTTCCTTGGCTAAATTGTGGTAAATATTTATACACTTTATCGTCAAGACTAGTGATATAACCTTTGTCAATAGCTATACCTACAAGCAGGCTGGTAATAGTCTTTGCCATAGAAAAAGAGTTTACCTTGGACTTACGCTCAAAGCCTGCTAAATAATTTTCATAAACAAGAGTATCGTCCTTTATAACTAAAAAAGACACAGTACCAAGGCCTTTGGCCGCTTCGTATAAAATCTGCGATGGTATTATACGGTTATAGGATTTTGATAAAGGTATTTCGTATGGTACAGTCGATGATGATATCTGGTAATAACCAAAACATTTATAATCATCTACTTTAGGCAAACCGCATTTAAGTAAGTTTTTTATATGTATTTCTTGTGCAAATTGTATCCTAGGCATAACCGTAAATAGTATTAAAATTATGAATGTTATCTTTTTTTTAAACATTTATTTTTGTTTAATTATAATTTAACCATAAGCTCCGATTATTCCCAATTTAGCCTGGCCATCTTTACTGTATGGTTTCATGTATAGCTCTACAATTATTGTATAATCATAGCCTTCTACCTTAAAATACAGGTGCTTTTCTCTTTGCTCTGTACCAGGCCCTACTTTTATTAGCTCAATAGACCTGACATTGCGCAACTTCAGGCAAACAAATTTTTTTGTATGTATGTCCTTACCACAGAAAAAGGAATTGAACAAGGCACGTGCATCACCTCCATACATCTCATTAAGCTGCTGG
>JALWNS010000026.1 GCA_027083655.1 Bacteroidales bacterium
GGATAACCCTCTGAACAACAATTGGTTAAACCATCAAATCCCCCCCGGTGTGCAGTAATAAACAATACAATAAGCACAGCTATTATATCTCTTAGACCAAACTTTCTAGGTTTATTTTTGGCCTAAAAACTATTTTATAAACTAAGAGTCCCAAATAATAGGAGGTATTAGCCTCCTATTATTTGGGCTTGACTATGGTAGCGGAGAATTTGGCTCTTTCTTCATAGCCCAGTATGTAATACGTGTGGCAAGGCGTGGTGAGATCTTGTGTAGTAGGTATGTTGCTTTTCCTTCAAACGATAGTACGAGTATGAGCTTTTTCTTATAAATAGCACGGTACACACGTTTAGCAACTTGTTCTGGGGTCATCATTTTTTCCTCCTTACGTGGCGTCTCTCCCTGAGGGGAACCATCTGCCGTGAGGGCTACTTTACGGATATTAGATGCGGTAAAACCTGGATGTACTATAAGCGTATGCACACCCCGGTTGATATTTTCTGCCCTCAGTGTAATAAGGAAACCATACATACCAAATTTAGAAGCACTATATGCTGTTCGTGCAGGCAGAGGAGCAACACCTGCTATAGATGAAATGCCTACAACAGTACCTTTTTGTTTAATAACCTCGTTTATTGCTGCATGTGTACAATAGACAGTTCCCATAAGGTTAATGTTCATCACCTGCTCAAAGACCTCAATCTTCATCTGGTCAAACATAGCCCTCATAGACACACCTGCATTGTTAATTAAAATATCAATCTTACCAAAACGTTCTAATGCCCTATCCACCAGATTTTGACAGTCTTCTTTTTTTGTGACATCAGTGCGGACTGCCAAGACCTGCGCACCTAATGCTTCAATTTCACTGGCTACTTGCTTTAGCTTATCTTCGCTACGGGCAGCAATAACAACTTTTGCCCCCATCCTGCCAGCCTCTAATGCCAATCCCTTACCGATACCAGAGGAAGCCCCTGTGATTATAATAACTTTATCCCTGAAGAACTTATATATTTTTTTGCTTGCCATGGGTTAGTCATTTTTTTATTGCAACATAAAAAACGGCATGTTTGCAAACATGCCGCTAAAATTAGCGTTTATACCGTCATTAATTCTTTAGATTTCACATCTATTGCCTTGTCTATTTTTTCGATAAAGTCGTCTGTGAGCTTCTGTACTTTTTCATGGGCTTCTTTTGATTCATCTTCGGATATTTTAATATCGAAGTCATTATCACCCTTTTCCAATTTCTTTATTTCCTTAAGAACATCACGGCGTATATTACGTATTGCTATTTTGGCCTGCTCTCCTTCTTGCTTAACCATTTTAACAAGCTGTTTCCGGCGTTCTTCTGTTAATTCTGGAACATTAATGAAAATAACCTCCCCATTATTGGTCGGATTAAAACCAAGGTTTGCTTTTAGAATTTCTTTTTCTATAACAGGAAGCATAGATTTCTCCCATGGCTGTACTACTATTGTTCTAGGATCTTTTACTCCTACTGCTGCTACCTGATTCAATGGTACACGCGAACCATAATATTCTACTGTTATTTCTTTCAACATAGCAGGAGAAGCCTTGCCAGTATGAATCTTAGCAAGCTCTTCTTCCAGATGCTTAAGAGCTTTCTCCATACGGCTTTGTGCATCATCTAAATACATTTGGACTTCTTCGGTCATAATCACTTAGTTTTTGTTTCAAATGCAAAAGTAAGAAATTAGATTTAAATCTCATTTTTCCCAAGCTTTTCAAGTAAAGTGTTAAAAATATTTAACCGAATAAGGTGTACATTTATTG
>JALWNS010000027.1 GCA_027083655.1 Bacteroidales bacterium
GGTTTTGTGTATTGTAAATCCAGAAAAATTATACGCAACCAGTTTTCTCTCTTTTGTTGCCTTTCTGTTGCCCTGGTTTGTGAAGTATAGTGATATTCAATGAGTTAATATTTCCTGTATCGGGAAGTGATTAAAAAAAGATTATAGGATAAATGGAGTTTTTGAAGTTTCAAAAAAATGAGTGAAAGAAAAGAATTTTTGCTTGAGATGTGATGGAATGTTTTATTATAGTTTAGTTATGTTAGATTTTTCATTTCCCCTCACCTTGCTCATTAGCTTCTGTTATTGTGGTAATTATGGCTTGACTTTTTCTTTTTTTCGTAGAAAGTGTTATTTTTGAATGAAATTAAGTAGTAAGTGATGGAAGTAAAAGGTGTCGCAGTAAAGACTATCCCCAAATACATTAGCCTTAAATATCCCGAAATTTATGATGCATGGATGACGGAGTTAGACCCGGAAGTTAGAAGGCATTTTATAGGATCCATATATGCCTCTCGCTGGTATGATGCAGATAAGTTTGTCCGTGAGCCAGTAATTAAAGCTGCATCAATTGCGTATATTGCTCCCGAAGATCTAGCCTGGGATATGGGTGAGTTTAGTGCTGAGGATGCTTTGAATGGTATATACCGTTTTTTCTTGCGTTTTGGGGGACCTGTGAATATGATCAAACAAACGCCTTTTTTCCTTGAGAATTATTACAAACCGTCAAATGTGAGATTAGAAGTGCTAGATGAGGATAAAAAGTATGCGGAGCTTGTTTTTTATGACTTTTTAGCTGCTAATGATGTGGTGATGTACCGTATAGCTGGATGGGGTCATTATACTTTACTTGTTAGTGGGGCAAAAGAGGCAAATTTTAGGTTAGAACCTGCCGGACATAAAGATAGCAAGCTAATTATTGAGTGGGCTTAGTTACATCATTCTCTACGATCTCCATGATATTCTCCAGTCCCAGAAGAGTACGGTAACGTTCTGCTTCTAGAAAATTTTCATAATCGTCGCTATTGTAAAACCATTTGATTTTGACTTTGTGCTCTTTACTTTTTTCTTTGAGAAATAGCATAAGCCTGACCAATTGCTTGGCCGATGCTGTGTTGAAGTATGTAAGTCTGAGCTCGAATATAGTCTCTGGTAAGGGATCGATAAAGTATTCTTTGAGCCAATCAAATATCTTTTTATAGAATTTATCTGCATTTTCTGGCCATGAGTTGCCTGCAAGTTGGAATACTCCTTTTTCTGGAATAAAGATTACTGCAGGTGTTTCGTCAGTCTTTTTTATGATGAGTTTTTCCATGGTCATTTTTTTTGTTTAGGTCAAAGTTTACTTTCAGAGCAAAGTATGAGATGAATTCGTTTATTTGTTTTATCTCGTATAGAAGGGGACTATTACTTTTGAGACGCATTTCCAGGAACCCTAGACCTCCCAGGTTGGTCTCTTCCTCAGAGAAGTTGAGCAGTTGTTTGTTATAGACCTGTTCAAGCTCTTCTTTATCCAGATTGTTGATATAATCCAAATACGTTCTCAATTCACGAGCATTGTCATTGGATACATAATTTATTGTATTTAAACCAAATACTTGGTCTTTATACGTTATATAAAACATACCCAACGCACCTTTTCCTTTCTGGTCTTTGCGCACATAGCCATGATGGATAATATTCTGTAGCATTTCTACTAATGTACTAATGACTTTTTTACGAAATGGCAAATCCCCTTTTATCTGTGAGTTGAGTATTGAAATCAATGTTATAAGACTTGGTTGGTCAAAAACACTGCCTCAAGGAGGGTCTG
>JALWNS010000028.1 GCA_027083655.1 Bacteroidales bacterium
AGGACGATAGCAATCATAAAGCACTATTTTGTAGCCAGAATCCAGGAATTGCCGGGAGGCTGCTAACAGGTCTTTTGCTGCACGGTAACGAAGCAGACAGCGAGCACAGTCATATAGCTTTGTATGGGTAAAATTATCCTCTGTTGCATACTTCATCATTAACAGTGCATTTGTATCCATCTGTGAGTAATTAACAAGGGCAGAATCTGGTACCTTTAGCCAAAAAGTGTCATAATCTATAACAAACTCATTATCAAGCATAAAAACCCTGGCAAAAAAACGGCGGATAAAAACACTATCTGGATAAAATGTTAGCTTTTGTCCTTTAGCACTTTGACCACTTAGACGGAAAACCCTTAGACTTGGTCTACCGTTGAGATTTATCAGAAAATAATACTGACCAATAGAAGAAAAAATCCTCTGGTAAGAAGCAAAGAAAAACTTGTGTCTCTGGGGCTGTCGCACAATCATTGCTGTTATTTTATGCCCAGTATCAGAGAGAAAGATAACAGGCCTCAGATTTCTCTGTCTACGGGTAAGCACAACTTTACGCTGCCCTTGGGCGGTAAAAACATCAACAAATCCTGTATCACGAACGACCAGAAGTAGGTAAGAGACAGGCTTAATAAATGAGATAGTATCACGGTAATGATGAACCCCTTGAGACGAGAAAATCATTAATTGCTTATGGTCTGCAATGATTTGGCCTACTGGACGGCTATCTTTAATATTTAGAAATAAAAAATCCCCATAACCTGCTGGCCCAAGCCAACCATCGTATAGTAACAAGTTAGCTCTATCAAGAGAGGAATAATATTTGTCAATAATTATAAAATCCAGATCTGCTGCCTTTAATGCAGGTAGCGGACGTAATAGATGTAAAAACAACAAAATATACACCATATTATCACGGTTTATCCGTTAAAATAATAACTTTGCAATAAGTAAAAAATTGTTAAGATGAAAAAAATAGTATTATTAGCAATATTGTTCTTAAGTATCAATATGTGGAGCCAACCATATAACCTAAAAAACTATCAGTTCATTAATCTAGGTAAATACTTACTCAACTCTAGTGATAATAAAATCATTACAAGTTTCGATAAAAACTATTTCTCCTCATTACAGGCTTATGGCAAAGTAGTAGTTAGTGATTCAGAGAAGGTTTATTTTCTTGAGAATTCAACATATACCTTTTTAAAGGCCTATACTCTAAACACAGATCCTCTTGATTTTATTAAGCTTACTTATGTCCAAAGCGATACTAATTCAACCCTTTATGCTTTTGCCCGCAGGACTTTTGACACACTCAAAATCTTTAAGTTCCGCGATACTACACTGGTGGATACAATACTACTAGATTCTGTTAGCAGTCCTGTTAATATCGTTTACACAGATAGCGCCCACTTTCTACTGACCTTTGCAAATGTCCGTAATGAAAACGGTTCTGCTTATTTTACTTTCCGTTTCATAAAATTTGGTATCAACGGCATATTAAGTGATGACACTGTAAGATATACAAGCCTAGGAGAAAATTATCTCTTTCCAACCGAAGCAATAGCACTCACGCAGAACCAAGAGTACATGGTCATTGTTAGCTCGGGAAAAACTTATGTTTTCCGTTTAAATAGCCAGCATAATGTTCTTAGCGTTGCTAAATATAATTTTACTTCACCGAAAATAAGCTTAGCTAATAACCAATATCTATTCATAGCAGACGGACAATTTGTTTATCGTATTAATATGGCCACACAGCAGGTTAATGGGATAGATGTTTTATCTAACGTAAAAACAATACTATATACGCCGTCGGCCAACTTATTAATTGCATATTACGGTATAGCAGATACTTCATTAGCCATACTATATTCCCCCCTTGTAGATAGCATGAATAATGTTTACTTTGATTATGTTAATGACAATTATTCCTCACAACCAGGAGGAGTATTTTATTATAACTATACGCGTCCATGGTTTGACTTCGACTGGCAGGCAGATGGCATACAAAAGGGTAAATACATTTTTTCTGCTATTGATGGTGTTGGTTTTGAACCTGATTCTATCAATTGGTATATAAATGGCCACTTTATCGGATATACGACTAAAGGCAACCATTCAATAGAGCACATTTTCTTCAGAAGCGGTTTTTACAAAATAAAGGCTTCAGGATATTACAATGCTGAGGATGATTCGGTCATAGTGGAGCATTACATAAAGACATATTACGATATGTTTCCCAATATTATTCCACAGGATACGATTTTTTTATGTGATATACCGGATTTTTACATTGACCTTGTGAATTATAGCCTGGGTAATGATTCGATAGTCTGGTTCCGTAATCATTACAAATATGATATTTTGCGTAATCAATCGTATGCACATATCACCAAACCAGGTGAATATTGGGTATACATATACTTACCAGATACAGTTTTATCAGATACTGTACATGTGTATTATTTAGACAAAGAATTTAGCGAACAGACAATAAAATTATATGTCAATGACCGGCTTTATGACCCGGACAATTATATTTATTGTACAAATGACGGTAACATTTATTTTAAATTTGAATTGCCACACACGCCTTATTGTCCCCAATCATACCTTGTTTATTGGTATTTCGGGGACGACAGGGTAGAACGGTCTTCTGAGTTATACACAGATCATAAATATTATGACCCAGGTATTTACACAGTAATGGTAAACATACGTAATCTTAGAACAGGAGCGGCATACAATTATATTTTCCCCATACAAGTATCAATTAATCCGATCTCCAAATATCCAAAGGTTGCAACGATACAAAAATTAGAAAACTATAGATTTTACATAGGTTATGACTATGAGATAACCAAACAAAAAATCCTTCAAAATAATATATTCTACTCTACTTATGGCCACCAGATATATGACTCTGCTACTATCACTATACCTATTGACGACCCCAATTACCATTCCCGATCATATAATAATTATACATTCTGGGCATTACTTAGCTCACCAATTGCAGAGGGTATAGAAATTAGATTGTTTAACTCGCAAGGAGACTCAATAACTCTAATGCCCAATCAAGACACTACTTTCCCGGCAACATCATTTTTCTATGGCAGACCTAAAATTGATATACCAGACTTTCCCCACAAAAATGAATCAGCTTATCCTTATTTCTGGAATGACGAATCGAGCCTCACATTCTGGTATATGACACACACAACCCCCAGCACAACAGGTATATTTGATGTTTTTGATTACTTCATCGAAGAATACGAAATTTTTGATTGGCACCACTACCAACTTTATCCTGCAACACTACACCCCTATGGTATTATGTCATCCTTGTCATCGGATAGCTTGGGTAGCGAATGGAAAGCAAAATTCATTGTACATCCTAAAAACCCCCAGAGTGATCATATCTTTATACAGGCGATAGGCCTGAGGTTTGGTAAATACTCAGTAGACAACCATTACACCTATAGCTGGAGCGGTGACATACCTAGCAGAACTTACCAAGACACAATAGTAGAAGTTATTTCAGAGTTCGAAGGTAAATATACTTTGAAATTCTCTGTAACTGACAACTTTGGGTGCACATATTCTGAAAACACACTTATCTATGTTCTGGATACATTAGGCAGTGTATTACCTGATATTTTCACTCCAAATGGGGATGGATTTAATGACCGCTGGGATTTGCGCAGGGCTTTTTACAAACAAATATACGAAGAAAATGCACCAGTACAAGTGAAAATATGGGACCAGTATGGCCGTGTAGTTGCAGAATTTTTGGTTAATGATGTTAAAGAATGGGACGGCACTGACAAAAATGGCCGGCTACTACCTCCAGGTACTTATTGGTACTTAATAACAGTTGCCAATAAACAGCATTATAGAGGATATATCACAATTTTATACTAAAACACACAAGCTATGAAAAGACAAGTGCTCACTATATTTCTATTCTTTACATTAGTTACATTATATGGTCAAGATCCTGACTTTGCAATGGATTACCAGCAAAATAGCAATCTTATAAATCCTGCTTATCTGGCTAAAAATGACTTCATCTCTATCAACATCTTATACAACAGACACTGGATTTATCCTGGAGCTCCATCCCATGGCACTATCTGGATGAGTGGGAAATTTACCCAACACATGGGTGCGGGTGTACAAATCAGCACCAAAACAATGGGTATTTTTCACAAAACACTTTTCGGTGGCACATACTCTTTTGATATTACACTAAACAGAAAAACCTATACACACCTCAGTTTTGGGGTATCTGGAGCCTTATTCCAGGATTTTTATAATACAGGCCAAATGCATAGCATATTCTCAGATCCTTTTCTGAGCCAGGCCAATCTCAACCGGTATTATCCACAGGTGGCAGCAGGTATTATGCTCTATAGTGATTTGTACGAACTAGGTTTTTCTGCTATGCGCCTGCTCCCTTATTCTGGTTATTTCTTTAGTACAGAGCCAGTTATAGAACCACCTGTTTTTATTTTACATGGTCTTTATTATATCAAGGATCCTTTGGATAGATACCGCTTTGCTCCAGATTTCATACTTAGTTTTAGTGAAAACAGGTATTATATCAGAGTAGACCTCACTAGCTTCAACCGGCCTAAAACAATGAAATATGGTGGAGGCATAAGTGGTGATTACATCCTTGCATATAAAACTGTACGCTTTAATCTTTCGTCGTACATCGGTTTTAGAATTTCGGAGAGGCTATTTATTATTTACCAGTTTGATTTTCACTCTATAAACCGCCCAGTACCATTACTGACAAAAATAGGGAACTCTATCGCGATAAGAATAGACTTTTATAGCCATAAATATGATATACCTGAATTTTTCTAATCAACCTTGAGCAAATCAAGATTAACTTTAAGACCTAGAACTAATACATCATCTACTTGTATACTATTACCACGCCAATCATAAAACTCCTGTTTTAAGATCCGGTATTGCTCACTCATAGGTAATGGCGCTATCTTAGCAAGAAACTTATAGAAATTCTTACGGTAATATTTCTGGTTAGTTTCAAAATTTATCTGGTCATAGAAACCATCTGTAAACATATATAACTTATCACCGTCGTGTAATTGGTATGTTTTTGATGTAAAATTCCTAAGCTTCCGCATATATCCAACAGGAGTCCTATCACCCTTAAACTCAATAAATTGACCACCGTTCTGTATCACAACCAATGGATTAAAAGCACCAGAGAATTCTAGTTCATGAGTAACCAAATCTATTGCAATAACTGCTATATCGAGACCTTCACGTGCTACATAATTCTCTTTCTTTCCTGCAGATAGCATATTTATCAACTCCTGCCGGAGCTTTTCTAGTAAATCTGCAGTAGAATTAATACCTTTATATACAATTTGATTAAGCAAGGCATATGATAAAACACTCATAAATGCCCCTGGTATACCATGTCCTGTACAGTCTGCAACTGCAATAAAAAGTTTATTACCTACCTTTTGGAACCAATAAAAATCCCCACTAACATAATCTTTGGGCTCATAAAAGACAAACCATTCATGGAAATAATTACTTATAGCTTCCTGGCAAGAGAAAATGGACTTTTGGATACGCTTAGCATATTCTATACTGTCTGCAATATGCTTATTTTGCGCTATAATTTTCTGGTTAGCAAGCTGCAACTCTGTTATTAAACGGTTTGCATCTTTATTCCTTTGCTGTAGCATTTCATTTATTTTACGAATATTCTCACTCTGTATCTGTAGCTCTTGTTTCTGTTTTTGTACCTCATAGGTCCTTTGTGCTACTAACTTCTCTAACTTAATTTTCTCTCGCTTCAACTTTAGCTCCCGTATCTTAAGGAAAGTATACAATACTATTACAAACAAAATAAAGTACATAACATAGGCTACTACACTCCTGTAAAATGGCGGCTTAATACGGAACTTTATGGCTATTACACGACTTTCCTTGCCCAGAGCATCACGCGCCTTGAGATATAAGGTATATTTTCCTTCATTTAATGATAAAAACTGGACCTTGGTATCTTTTGTCCATTGGCTCCATTGACCATGCCCATTCCTTTCTAACTTATATGAAAACTGCGGTTGACCACTAACAATATAACTTGGTAGTGCATACTGGACAATCAATGAATTTTCCTTAAAACTTAAATCAATGTTTATATCCTCCACTGGTTGGGGGTAAGAATACAAAATCCTGCCTTCAGTGGTAGAAACACTATAAATTACTGGCAAAACCTCCTTCTCCTCAGGTATTGGGGCATCCAAGTCATAGCGTACAAAATTTACAAACGTCAATATCCATACATTACGGCCCAACAAGCGCACACGATAAAAACTCCTAACTACATTGAAAAGGGACGAATCTACGATTACTTCCTGGTTTCTCACCTTAATTCTATATAGCCGGGATATCTCATTATCGTATGAATATGCAATATATTCATTATTACCAAGGCTAAAAATCTCATTAACGTACTTGTCCTTGAAAAACTTATTTAAGACAAATGAAGACTCTATAAATTTACCCTGGTTGTAATCAAAGGAGAATAAACCTTTCTCCGAAGTGAATAAATACAACGAATCATTTAAATACATCCCATAGTTAATTTTAACGGGTGCTGTATATGACTTCCATTGATAGGTCTTGGTATTAAACCATACTACATCATTAGAATACTCATCTATTAACCATAAAAACGAACCTTGGGGCTCAACCTCATTGTAAAGAGAAGTAAAAGTCTTTATTGTTTTTGGCTTGCTAAACCTACCATCTTCGTATACAATCTTTTTTAGATCATATCCTGTAGTATAATATATTGTATCAGGATAATCCTCTACGTATGAAAACTTAAAGCTCACATCAGGACATAATGACCGTGCCTCTCCATTTTCGTAGACATACAGGCCTCTTGCCGAAGCTATCAAAAGCTTCGTACTTCCATCAGAAAATCTAATGGTATCCATGAAAAAAGGCTGTAAAATATAACTGCCCTTTTCGGTATAAATAGGCACAAACTTACCCTCTCCGTCGCTATATGCATATAAATTCAAATGTGTAGCGGCAAAGATCTTTCCATCCATACTAGCTATGTCATAAGGATTACCATCCAGCCCCAAACGGCTGTCGTAAATACTAAAAGGTAGGCTTAGATTCAAAACACTAATACCATTATCGCGGGCCAACCAGAGGTTACCATCCTTATCATCAAAAATATATAAAATACTATGTGACAACAATCCGTCTTCCTGGTCGATATGCAGTTTTAAATCAAAAGCAGTATCAATAAAAAACAGCCCCTTTTCTACAGTACCTATGGCATAAATCTTCTTTTGCGGTAAATATCGTGCAGAATAAATGTATAAATCCTTGAACAAAACATTTAATTTCTTCAAAGCTTCTGTCTGAAAAATTCTTCCACTTCCCAAGTCTAGCAGCGAAAGACTCGTTCTATCACAAACCAAAAGTGTATCTTCACTATAAGGCAATATGTTAAGTTTTACGGTTCCATTATTCCAAAAAATCCTTATATCATCACTTTTCCCATCATATTCATAAATCCGGCTACTGGTCGAGAAATAGATTTTCTGGTTTATGGCACTAACAAAACGGTATAAATCTCCACTCAAAAATTTATCTAACTTGTGGGACTTAATATTATACCGGAAAATAACCGTATCTGCCTGGAAAAGAATATTATTACCAGATTTTGCTACTCTCCATACATTTGTAAAGCTCAATCTATCTACCGAATCTAGCTCATTAGCCAATGAAGTAAAGTTAAAGCCTTTGCCTTCTGTAATCAAAAAGCCAAAATCCCCCAACCCGGCAACAAAAATTGTATCTCCTACTATCAACAAAGAACGCACAGGAAATCCATTTGGCCTGTCAAATTTATAAATGTACCACTGTGCACCATTAAATACATACAAACCAAGATTACCCCCAAAAAACATCAACCCTTTTTGATCCTGTCCAATTGTCCAAATCTGGCCTGGTGCTAAATAATCATCTGGTGTGCAATTTTTTATATATGGTAACCCATTTTGTGCCTCAA
>JALWNS010000029.1 GCA_027083655.1 Bacteroidales bacterium
GTCTATACATGTATCAAAAATAGCCTATTATTTATTTTGCATTTTTTTGCAATTTCTTATATTTGTATTAAAGCCAAGGCGATAGGTTATGAATCCTTTACAAATTAACAATAAAGATTGGCGTCTGGAGATTTTCCGTTCGGTCAAACCTGCTTTCCGTCAATATCTTGGACAGTATACCCACAAGAAGCTGTCTGAAGATTGGCATTTCCGCTCCCTGGCCTTTGTCAGGGAGGAGATGACTTATGTTTTTGGGTTTAATATTGGCTTTTTCCGCAGGCAAAAAGAACCTAAGCTAGCATATACACATGTCGGAATGAATGTTCTTGTACGTACTAATGGAGAGAACCCAACACTTAGAGCTAAATATCGGTCATTTTTTGAGGAGAATCTCAAGGACTGGATAAATATGCCTAAGGATATATACACTTCTTTCCGTGGTGGAGTGGGTATAGAGCTCCCCAGGATGATGCATATAACAGACTTTA
The DNA here is from genome assembly GCA_027083655.1 of Bacteroidales bacterium. Taxonomy (GTDB): domain Bacteria; phylum Bacteroidota; class Bacteroidia; order Bacteroidales; family S143-33; genus S143-33. The sequence goes on from JALWNS010000029.1 coordinate 489, forward strand.
CAGAGGAGAAGCAGATAGTGGACTTTTTGATTGAGTCAATCAGGCAGCTTAATATGGCGGTATATCCCAAGATTGCACATAATCCGGATAAAATTTTTTCCCTCGTTGTACGTGGCGCACCGTTGTGGAATGAGACAATTATAGAGATAGCACGTGAGCATATGATCAAATAAAACGAGTTGCTGATGACTTTCCTAAACCCTGGCTTTTTGTGGTTTCTTTTCCTGGGGCTTATCCCTGTTATTATACATCTTTTGAATCTCAGGCCTTCCAAAACTATCTTGTTTAGTAATGTAAGGTTTTTAAGGAAAATTGATATACAGAGCCGCACAAGCCGGAAGTTGAAAGAATACATTATTCTGTTGTTGAGGATACTGGCTATTGTGGCTCTGGTGATAGCTTTTGCCCGTCCAGTAAAGAAAATCGATGTTTCACTGCTACCATGTCATGATAACGTTGTCATTTATGTTGATAACTCTTTTAGCATGGGCACTAGAGGTGTGGCGGGAGTTAACATTGATCTGGCCAAGAAAAAAGCTTTTGAGATAGTACAGGCTTATGGACCTAATACTAGGTTTGTAGTCCTAACAAATGATTTTGAACCGTCACAGTTTAAATCATACACTAGCCAGAAAGCAATTGACATTATTGCACATATAGAGGTATCAGAGCAAGTAAGAAGCCTATCACAGGTTGTAAGTAAAATTAAGAATATTATTACCGAGGCCCCGCAGTGTAAGCATTTTGTATACATGATAAGCGATTTTCAGAAGACAACATCTGATCTGGACAGAGTTTCTTTTCCTGCCAATTGGAAGATTTATTTTTTACCTGTCCAACCTGTGTCGTTGACAAATATTAGTGTAGATAGTGTATTCTTTTCGCAGCCTTATCACTCATTTGGGGGGAAAGATAGCCTTATAGTAGTGATCAGGAATTATGGCCAACAAAAAATAGAAAATTTAAGACTAGAATTGTGGCTTAACGATTCTTTACGGGGCTTTCAGAATGTGGAAATAATGCCAAACTCAACACAGTCAGCCAGTTTTACATTCCTTAATGGGAAAAGCGGATGGAACAAGGCTTACGTTAAAATCGATGACAATCTTTTACGTTTTGATAATCAGATGTTTTTTACCTTTTTTGTCAAGAACGAGTATAATGTGCTAATTATTAGCCACCAACCAAGTGCTTATCTTAAAGATTTATATTCTTATAAATTGTTCAAAAGTCGTGTAGTAGATCCAGTCAATATTAGCCCTGAAGATTTTAAG
>JALWNS010000030.1 GCA_027083655.1 Bacteroidales bacterium
CAGGTGGGACAACCGGCTCCACAGCAATCCCTGGCATATTCGGGATGATGTTTTATGAGGTTTTTCTAATAGCGGTAACTGCGAATCGTCCCATTTTAAGAGAGTTGCAACAGTTGGAATTTGTTTTAGATTCAGTGGTGAATACAGTCAGTGTTGTGATTTCATTTTCCCCCAGGGGGATGTGTCCAATGGGTTGGCAATTATACTGTGTTACAAAAATGGCTTACCAGAATTCCCACCGGGATCGTATCAATTCAGTAGTCGCTATAAAAGACGAGGCATCTGGAACAGCCAGGTTCCTGGTAACTTCGGAAAAAAGTGACTCCACTTCATCGGCACGCGGGAAAGAGACTTAAGCCCCCTTGTACTGAAAGGATACAATCACTTTTACCACCTTACTCTCTCTCCGTGACGATTCCAACGCCGCCGATGGGGGCTATGCTGTCTATGCTGTTCTTCGTACCACCCAGGTTGCGGCACATAGATAATGGATCTTGATCCAAAAGCAGGTGATGGTACCACCACAAGTACCGGGCGCCGATAAAACGCTTGTCGGGGAAACGATGGATACTGCTGATCTGGATAATATCCTGCCTGCGAAGCAATTAAAGTGCGGGCTACTGCCCCCAATACAACACCCGGCGGGATAACATTTTCACTATTGTGACTCATTGCCGGTTGGCTTGAAATTGCCAATGTGAGCAATGTTAAGACGATTGTAAACATTGTTTTTGTCTTCTTCATGTGCAATTCTCCAGGTAAAGGTTTTTGGTCATGCTTTCCCTTTTTTTCTATATTCTGTGACACTGTTTGTCATTGGACATCGGGTGGCATGTCAACCAATATCGGGTAACCTTGGCACATGACATCAGCACAACACCTGGAAATAACAGTGATAAAACAAATCCTTTCAACAAGCACATTCATCAGAATTTCAGGTTCCCAAAACATCAGCGGAGCAATCCAATGAGCACTCCATCCATTTTTCAGCGCTATTAAACAGGAAACAGTATTGTGTCCCCGGAATTCTCACGGCAGGACTTCCACTTCACCTCTATTAAACGCCCACCCGGCCTGTACGCTTCAAGTTCGATGGGAGTATGGAGGGCGCATAAGGTCGTTTATATTTATTTGCCGGAGTAAATTGGAGGTTTTGCTGGCAGAGAATTTCGGGGATAATTCTACTTCCGTACTGCTGGAGAGACCACCAAATATAATCGGTAGGCCTTACGCGACATTCCGCTGGGCTTCACTCAAATACTCCCTGCCAAATCAAGCACATGCCTCTAGTTCAGAGTCTGCTCTCACCTGCCGCTTAAGCCAAGCCCGACATCCAGTTCGAGAAAGCAATTTTAAAAGAAAATGATGGTCAGGGAACGTATATATCGATAATCAGATGACTTACTCCATTTTGCCTTTTCTCTTTTTAGCAATTGGTGCAAAGAACTCTGACTTGAAGTCAGACTGTATGTTATTTCTTACATTATCTGCACAAAATCGGCGTTTTTTTCTCAGATTGAGTGGATAGTTATCCGTAATTCTCAAATTAAATAAACAGATAAACATCATATCTTTTCTGAATGATTACAAATTATCATTTGAGCGTATTGCCACAGTCATTGAAAGGCTTGAGGAGCGTAGCGACGAAACCCGAAGGGCTTGGCCTTTTGATGACTGTGGCAATACGCTACATTATCCTGTAATCACGATGAAAATGTAAAAAAATCAAATTAAATTGCTATCAACAATGACTATTAATAG
>JALWNS010000031.1 GCA_027083655.1 Bacteroidales bacterium
GTATTTTTGCAGGTAATTAGCAGACAGTTTATAATTCTTTAACTCAAAGTATATGTGTCCTAGTTCGTTTAGAGCTAAAGGATTGTGAGATAGGGAATAGTATTTTTTCAGGGGTTCGATAGCCTGGGCTTTAGCACCAGATTGGTAAAAAATTTTAGCCTTAAGGTAATAAAACTTATCATAATCAGGGTATTTGCTAATACCTTTGTTGATAGATTCGAGAGCTTTGTCGGGATATCCCAGGGTCAGTTCCCTAACGGCTTTACGGTATATACTCTGTTGGGCAAAAGTCAGAGTCGTCAATAATATAAATAGCAAAAAGAGGATAGATGATTTTATTCTAAATGTGCTCATCATAGAAGAATTTTATTTTTTTATCCAGGAGGTTGTCAATTTCAGGAGGATATTTTATGTCTGTGAGGAAAAGGCCATTAGCTGGGGCGGTAAAAGTTGACAATTTTCTGTTTCGAGCCTCAATAAAATGCCGCATTTCTTGTATAGTTAGCTTTCCCCTTCCAATCTCTAGCATAGTACCAACGATAGCACGCACCATATTTCTGAGAAATCTATTTGCGCTTATAGTAAAAATTATTTTATCATTCTCCTGTATCCAGTATGCTTCGTACAATTCAACGAGGTAATGTTTTGTTCCAGAGTGGGCTTTGCTAAAAGCTTTGAAGTCATTATAGTCAAATAAGGCTTTTGTTGCTTGTTTCATTTTGTCCATGTCAAGAGGGTAATAAACATAATGGGAGAAGTCCCTTAAAAAAGGGTTTTCCCTGGTATGGATAAAGTATTTGTAAGTACGTTTCATTGCATCATAGCGGGCGTGAAAATTGTCAGGAGCTTTAGAAATGAGTATAATAGCAATATCTTTGTTGATGAATGAGTTAAGTTTGTGTGTTAGTTTTTGGGTATCAATTTGTTGTCCTGTGTCAAAATGTGCTACATAGAAGCTAGCGTGTACACCACTATCTGTACGTCCTGCACCTATGACTTCTATTTTTTCCCGTAAGAGAAGGGATAGTGAATGTTCGATAGATCCTTGTATTGTAATAGTTTTGTTTTGTTTCTGTCTTTGCCAGCCATTGAAGTTTGTTCCCTTGTAAGCCAACTGTATAATATAACGTGCCATGTTTATTTTTGTTTTGTTTCCTTTTGATAATTAGTTAGTTGTTCAAAAATTTTCATGTACCTGAGGCCTTTTTCCACGTAATAAGGGTCTGTTGTGTAGGTTTTTCCACTGGCAGGAATAACATGGCCTGTATTATGATAATGAAAGGCGTCTGCATAACGTCCTTGTCTCAACAGGTCTCCATATTCTTTGTTTATCCATTGTATTCCAGTTTCAAGGGCTTTGTAATTATGCAGGTCGTGAACGCTGATACCCATTTTAATGCTTTTATAACCCATAATCTGAAATGGACCCCAGGATTTGGATAGTTCTCTCAAGTCTTTATCACTCAGACCAATAAGGTCTTGTTGTGTAATATTTTCATAACGGGAACGGCGTCCATCCCTTACAGCTTTGAGCTTATGGTAAACACCTTTTTCAAAACGTGGATGAGGGTTTCGTTTGCCAGATGACTCTAGCATTATAAGTGCCATCAAGTAAGAGTAAGGAAGATCGTATTTTTTACTAAGTTTGTATACATCCTGGCCATAAAAATGGATAGCTGCTTGTATGCCAGATTCAGAAGGCGGCTCTAATGGCGGGCTTACCCATTGGTTGCGCCTATGTATTTGATCTATAACAA
>JALWNS010000032.1 GCA_027083655.1 Bacteroidales bacterium
TTATTTCACCGGAGTTATGATAACGGTTAATTTGATCAATCACCTCAGAAATTTTCATTCCTTTTTCTTCCTTGAAGTATCTTACTACTTTGAGGATATGCAAAGCCGCCAAAAGACCAGAGTCTGAATGGAAGAAATCGCTCATATAATAATGGCCAGCTAATTCACCTCCATAAACTGCGTTAAGCTCTTTCATCTTTGGTACTGCATAAGCACGTCCTACACGCCATGTATGGACATGTACATTTTGCCATTTCTCTGTCAAATATTCTGCAACAGAGCGTGAGCAACGTATATCCTGTACTACATGGCCTCCGTTAATTTCTTTAATATCAAAATAATAATGTCCCATTAGGGCTATTATCAAGTCAGGTGATATGAAGCGTCCAAGATCATCAACAAACATTACGCGGTCCGCATCACCGTCGAATATAACACCTATGTCTAGATTTTTTTCTTTAACTAAATTCTGCAAATCTACAAGGTTCTCTTTCTGCAAAGGATTAGGCTCATGACCAGGAAATTCTCCATCCATCTCGTCATTAACATACCATGCAAACTTGCCAAAAAGATATTTTATCAACAGTGCTGCCATTCCGTTAGACAGGTCAAAGCCTATACGCATGCCACGGAAATCGACCATGTGATCCTTTAGGAAATTTATATAGTCTTCTTTGACATTTAATTTCTTGAGTTCACCTTTATATGGAGATACAACAATTTCTTCGTTTTCCACAAGCTGTTCCAGATCCTTAAGACCAGTATCATAACCAATAGGTACAGCACCGGGACCAGAAATTTTCAAACCATTGTATTCACGAGGGTTATGGGATGCTGTAATCATCACCGAACCCAGAAAGTTGTACTTAACAGTAGCATAATAGACCATTGGAGTTGTTGCTAGTCCAATGTCGTATACATTAGCACCAGCATCTGTAATACCTTTTGTAAGGTATGCAAAGATTTCTGGTGATGATGTTCGTACATCTCTGCCCACTAAAATTTTGTCGGTCATCAGAAGTCGTGGTAGAAAAAATCCAATTTTGTAAACATCATCTTTGTTAAAGTCCTTGTTATATACACCACGAATGTCGTAAGCGTGAAATGCTTTCATAGCTGCTTTTTGTTTTTAATAGTTAAACCCTTTGTTTTTAGTTTTTGTAATGTTTTATAATCTGTAAGATCTATAGTCAATGGAACAACTGCTGTATAGTTATTCTTTATTGCCCACAGGTCTGTGTCCTGCGCTTCAGGCTCAAAGTTATAAAATTTTCCAGTTAACCAATAATATTTTTGTGGTCTACCTGGGTGTATCCTTTCCACAAATTCTTCCTTCCATACAGCACGGGTAAGACGTGTAAATATAATTCCTTTACTATCAATGAGTTCGATATCTGGAAAATTGACATTCAAGCAAACAGGCTCGTCTTGGTCAAGAGAAAAAATTTCCTCAATAAGGATTTTTGTATGCTCTATAGCAAGTGTCATATTGGCATCAGGATCAAATGACTCATGAGATAGGGCCATCGAATGGATGCCATTAAAGGCACCTTCAAGGGCAGCACCAACTGTACCAGAATAGTATGAATTTATAGAATAATTGGGACCATGGTTTATCCCAGACAGGATTAAATCCGGTTTGCGGCTAAGAATATTATTGAGGGCAAATTTGATGCAATCAATAGGTGTGCCTGTACTAATATATGCTTCCACGCTAGAGTGGTAAAAACCTTTTAAGGTGCTCACATAAATTGGATTGTCAAGTGTTACACTGTGGGATTTGCCTGACCATGATTTCTCTGGTGCAACAACTATAACATGACCATATTCTTTGGCTACCTCTACTAAGGTGGCAATGCCTTTTGCCCTATAACCGTCGTCGTTTGTTATTAAAATTAATTTTTCCATTCAATAGATTTAGAGTTAATTAGCCTCACGAAAATAGAATTTTTTATTTAAGACAAAAATATTTTTCAGGATATTAATCACGCACACTGGGGCGGTCTTCTTCTATACCTTGTTCATGGGCTATATAACGAGCGAGTATGAATAAGTAATCAGATAGACGGTTAAGGTACTTGAGAATTAAAGCTTCTAACTCTTCTTGATCATTAAGCTCTACAATATTTGTCTCTGCTCTGCGGCAAACTGCCCTTGCTACATGAAAGAATGATGTTTCCATCGTTCCTCCAGGTAAGATAAAATATCTCTGGCGGGGAAGGAGTTTTTCGTATCTATCAATTTGAATTTCAAGCTTCTCTATGTCTGTGCCTGTAATCTTTGGTATACGTTCATATAATTTTTTGGAAGGACATGCCAACATTGCAGAAATTTTAAATAAATCATTCTGTATTTCTAACAAAAAGTTTTTTATAGGAGATGGCACAGGGTCAAATGAACGGAGTAAACCAATATAAGAACTTAACTCATCTATACTCCCAATGGCTTTAATTCTGACATCAGCTTTAGAAAGCTCTATACCACTCAATATACGTGTAGTCCCTGAGTCTCCTTTAGTTGTGTAAACTGACATTTTGTCTTAAGATTTTGTGATTTAATGACAAATATATTGTTTTTTCCAAAGATAGTAAATATTGATAATTAAGTGCAATTGTTTTGTAAGTTTTTGATAAATAGTCTATTATAAAGTATTGTTTACAGAAAATTACTTTTATTGGCATAATGATTGATAAACAAGGGCAGAACAAACAAAAAAGGAGGAAAAAGCTATGAGCAAGATAATAGGTATAGACTTAGGTACAACCAACTCATGTGTTGCCGTTATGGAAGGCAACGAACCTGTGGTTATACCAAATAGCGAAGGTAAACGTACAACACCTTCTGTCGTAGCTTTTACAGAAGAAGGTGAAATAAAAGTTGGTGAGCCAGCAAAGCGTCAAGCCATCATAAACCCAAAGAGAACAGTCTTCTCCATTAAGCGTTTTATGGGACGCTCTTATGATGAAGTAACAGAGGAAATTAAGCGCGTCCCCTATGAGGTAGTACAGGGTCCAAACAATACACCACGTGTTAAGATTGGTGACCGCCTGTATAGCCCACAGGAGATATCTGCTATGATTCTGCAGAAAATGAAAAAGACCGCCGAGGAATACCTCGGTCAGGAAGTTAAAGAAGCTGTTATTACTGTACCTGCTTACTTCAATGATAGCCAGCGCCAGGCTACCAAGGAAGCAGGCGAAATTGCAGGACTGACAGTTCGCCGTATCCTCAACGAGCCTACAGCAGCAGCTCTGGCTTATGGCCTGGACAAGGCAGGTGAGAAGAAAATAGCCGTTTACGACCTGGGTGGTGGTACATTCGATATCTCTATCCTGGAGCTTGGTGACGGTGTATTCGAAGTTAAATCTACTAGTGGTGATACACACCTCGGTGGTGATGACTTTGACCAGAGAATTATTGACTGGCTCGCAGATGAGTTCATGCAGGAAACAGGTATTGACCTGCGCAAAGACCCAATGGCTCTTCAGCGTCTGAAAGAAGCTGCTGAGAAAGCTAAGATTGAGCTTTCTAGCACACAGCAGACAGAGATTAATCTGCCATATATCACGGTTAAAGATAACGTGCCACAGCACCTTGTTAAGAAACTGACACGTGCTAAGTTCGAGGCCCTGATCATGGACCTGGTTGAGAAAACAATTGAGCCTTGCCGTATTGCTCTCAAGGGTGCAGGGTTGGAGCCAAAAGACATTGACGAAGTTATCCTCGTCGGTGGTTCTACACGTGTACCATTGGTACAGCAGAAAGTAGAGGAATTCTTCGGCCGCAAGCCTGCTAAGAATATCAACCCTGACGAAGTAGTGGCTATTGGTGCAGCTATCCAGGGTGGTGTACTTGCAGGTGATGTTAAAGACGTACTGCTTCTGGACGTTATACCAATATCACTGGGTATCGAGACCCTCGGTGGAGTGTTTACAAAGCTCATTGAAGCAAACACAACTATTCCAACTCGTAAAACCGAAGTATTTACAACAGCAACAGACAACCAGACAAGCGTAGAAATCCACGTATTGCAGGGTGAACGTCCATTGGCTAAGGACAACAAGACAATTGGCCGCTTCCATCTCGACGGTATACCACCTGCACCTCGTGGTGTACCACAGATAGAAGTAACATTTGATATCGACGCTAACGGTATCTTGAACGTATCTGCAAAGGACAAAGCTACTGGCAAGGAGCAGAGCATACGTATCGAAGCTACCAGCGGCCTGACTAAGGAAGAGATCGAAAGAATGAAAGAAGAGGCTAAGCGCCATGCCGAGGAAGACCGCAAATTGGCAGAGAAAATACAGAAACTTAACCAGGAAGATCAGTTGATTTACCAGACAGAAAAGCAAATCAAGGAGTTTGGCGATAAGATCCCTGCAGCTCAGAAAAGCCAGCTCGAGGATCTGATCCAAAAGCTCAAGGATGCCCACAAGCGCGAGGATATTGCCGAGATTGACCGTCTGATGGCAGAGCTTCAGCAGGTATGGGCAGCTGCTTCCCAGCAGATGTACCAGCAGACTGGTGGGGCAGGCGCAGGAGCTAGCGCCGGACAGAGCCAATCTTCTGCAAGTGATGCTACACAAACCGATACATCTTCTAACAGCGGGGATGGAAGCGATGATGTGACAGACGTTGATTACGAGGAAGTTAAGTAAACATCCCAGATATACGCCTTTTTGATAGGACGGCTGGCATTTGCCAGCCGTCCTATTTTTTTTAGATGGCCTGCAGCAGAAGAAAAGCAATACCATGCGGGCGTGCCGCTCAGGTACCTCGCATGGATGCAAGTCAGCATGGTAAGCGTCAGTTTGCTGCAGTCGCTCTTGTCCTCGGGCTAGGCTTTAAGCAGCTTTTATAGGTCAGTAGAAAGCGCATGAATAATTAGCCGTTAAGTGCCTTGGTTTTACACAATTTACACCCCAGGAGGTAAACATAAATGTCAATTCCCTTTGGTGTGGATAGCGACAGATATAGCCTCACGTGGGAGAAAAATTAATACCATGTGAGCGTGCCGCTCAGGTACCTCGCATTGGTGTTATTCCATTAGCCGGTAAACGTAAATGTCAATCCCCTTTGGTGTGAATAGCGTTTGATACAACCTCCCGAGGGAGATAAGCGCCTGGTGTTGGGAGAAATACACATCGTCTGGTCTGGCGATATGTTGTACTAGTTGGCCTTTTGAATCTATCACAAGGATCTGGCTAGGCGCATTGTCAAACACTATCCCATACGAATCGAAGATGAAATATTGTCCGATCCTGCCAATGTATTCAATTCCTGGGTAAGGATAAAGTTCTTTTGCTCCAAGGTTTTGCAAATCAACGGATAGTATGGTGTGAGGATTATTGTCTTTAACGACGAAAAGATCCAGACGTGAGTCTTTTACTTCGCAGTCAATATATTCTGTAGCATACTGGCGTGTGATAATGTTCCATAACCCGCCTTGTGTCTTAAGATATGCGTTTTTTCCATAGATAATAAACTTACCTGCCATATCTGTTTCAGGAAACTGGTATTTGTCAAGTAATTGTCCAGAGCGGTTGTATAAATAAATTATTCTTTCACCAGAAGAGAGGAAATAAATGTGCCACAAGGAATCGATGAATATATCATCATAAGAGCAAGGCATGGGGACAGAAGTCGCCTGGCCGTCTTTGACCGGGATTAGCAATAATGCTTGTTTCCGTGGATCTGGTATGACTATGGACTCTCCGTCGGGCGAGATTGAAAAAGTATTGTTCATGCTCTCAATGCCCGCACTACTGTACTGGTTTTTACCCTCTCCGTATGGGAGCGTGTAATGAACCTCGGGAACGAGTGCTTTCCACGGTATCAAAAGCAATAGAAGCAAGCCTAGCCTGGACATGGAAAAATTTTTTAGAGTTTATCCAATTTATTATCAATTGATTAAATATGCAAGTACAAAGGAGAGTATCCTGGGATTTTTCCCATTGTTTCCTTTTTCTTATCTTTGCCGTCCCACAAAAATTTATGTTATATGAAGCGGACTGTAATTTTATTTTTTAGTTTTTTTTGGGTTTTCCAGCTTGGTTTCGCGCAGAAAAAAGTTTTGTTTGATGCTTCAAAAGCCGAGACAGCAGGTAATGCCGACTGGATAATAGATGCAGATCAATGGAACCTGGGATATAGTAGTAGTGGTTATGCATATATTGGTGGTGGTGAGGCTAATGCCCAGCGTTATCCAACGCCAGATCAATCTGGAATAACATCTACAACAACAGAGGATTATTGGAAAGGGGCTTTGTCGGCCTGGGGTGTGGAGCTTGTCCAAGCTGGTTATCAGGTTGAGACTTTACCTTATGACGGTATGATAACTTATGGTGATGCCTCTAATCCACAGGACTTGAGTAATTACGATATGTATGTTGTTTGCGAACCGAATTTCCCATTCACTGATGCTGAGAAGGAGGCTATAATTAACTACGTGTATAATGGTGGTGTGCTTTTCATGATAGCCGATCATGCTAATTCTGACCGCGATGGTGATGGTTGGGACTCTCCAGATATATGGAATGACCTGATGAGTAATAATCCTGTTAAGGCTAATCCGTTTGGTATAACATTCGATTATGAATATTTTGATGATGCATCGTCAAAAATAATTAACGACCCGGACAATCCTGTACTACATGGTGTATATGGAGATGTGACACAGATAGAATATTATGGAGGGACAAGCATGACAATAGAACCGGATGCCAATCCAAATGTTAAAGCATTGATATATCGCGGTACAGTCGCTGAGACAACAGGTAATACAAATATCTTGGTTGCGATGAGCCAATATGGGCGCGGGCTGGTATTTGCCTTTGGAGATAGCTCTCCTTTTGATGACGGGACTGGTGATAGTTATGATAATCTTTATGACGGCTGGTACCAGGATGCAAATGGTAATCACCGTGTGTTAATAATGAATGCCAGTATTTATGCTTTGGAGAGGACGATAACTGCAGTAGACGGAATAAATATCCAGAACCAAGATTTTATTATTATGGCCAGAAATGGACAATTACAGGTCTCATCTTTTACAGGTAAGGAGTTTTCTGTTAGGATTTTTTCCCTCACAGGTAGCCTTTTGCACGAAGCAAATGCAAGGGGGAGGTATACTAAAAAGTTGCCCGGGGGCGTTTATATTGTAAACGTAGTTTCCCAGGGTAGGGTATTTAATAAAAAAGTAATTGTGTTTTAAAAACAAGGCTCAGGGGGAAGCTATGCGGGCGGAGCCCCACACCCCAGGAGGTGTGGGGCTCCTTTTTATTATCAGGTGAGTTGTTGTCAATACCTGTTCTATATCGGAAATGTACAGATAGTAAACTCTCAATTTCCCCACGAGAGTGCTTAAGGTTCCGGTAGGGTACAGAGTTTTTATTTTATTTTCGAAAAAGCTATATTACTTTAGTCCCTGGCAATACCTGATTGTCTTTACTATAGCATAGATAGCTATTAGAGGGCATTTAATTTAGAGGGTAAAGGCCAGGGAGATGCTACTGGAGAGTCCAAGAATAGGATGGCTCTCAAAGCCGAGGGCAACGCCAAGCCTCCGGGACTTATAGCCTGTTCCGAAAGTAATTGTGTAAATATCATCCAGAAGGTATCCTCCCACGTCCAGGTGCATGTTTTTTATTGGCATGTAGCTAGTTCCCCAGCGCCATACCACAGGTTGGTTGATTTGTTTTTCCACCTCTGCTATGAAAAAGACTTTTTCTGAGAAATTGTATCCCAAGGCAATCTCTGCCATAGCTGGTATTGTGCTATTTATGATGCCATATAAGAAATTGTAAATGTGCGTGGCAATGACAAGGTCTTCGATAGGCGTAATAAGTAAGGAAAGCTCTGCCGAGGCAGTGTAAATACTACCATAATAAGCAGGTTGGCGTATCAAATGTAGGTTAACTTGTGCTCCGAGATAGAGGCCTTTGGCAGCACGCATGCCATAGGCAATGCCGGCTCTCTGACTGCTATATACATCAATGCCAGTGAAGTTGTAATCCAGCCCGAT
>JALWNS010000033.1:0-7605 GCA_027083655.1 Bacteroidales bacterium
CTATAATTAAGCACATTATTACGGTAATAAGCATAAATAGCATCCAATATCTCCTGGCTAAACATATTCATCCGGGGATAAATACCAAAGAAATATATAAAAAGAGGAAAAACTATACCCAAAAGCAAAAATAGCAACGCCATTAGTACATATAATTTGTAGCTAGCAAATCCTTTCTTTAGTATTATTTTATTTTTCTTCACAGTCACATAAACTGCAAAAAAACCTTTTTTAGTGATTTTCAACGTATTGTCACCTACAATCCAAAATCTGTACTTTGGAAATGTACTAATTAAGTATTTATGTAGATCTGCATAATTGACCGAATCCTTCTGTATTCTAATAACCATCCCTGGATAAGTTTTACTGTTCAAAGCAAAGATATGATTTTTTTTAAAACAATTAAGCAGTAAAATTTTCTTAAAAAGCACTGAAAAGTCATAAAAATTTTATTATTTCTCGATGCAATCAAAAACAGGGAGCTATGAACATTTTAGTAAAGAATTTGACAAAGTTTTATGGTTCTGTACTTGCTGTTGACAACATCAATTTTGAAGTCAGACATGGGGAAATCTTGGGCTTTCTAGGTCCCAATGGAGCAGGCAAGACTACAACAATGAAAATTATTACCTCTTACCTGGCTCCCACGGGCGGACATGTATTAATTGGGGACATTGACGTTGAAGAAAGCCCAGATGAGGCCCGCCGCCACATTGGTTACTTACCCGAAAACAACCCACTCTATCAAGAAATGTTCGTTGTTGACTTCCTGCAATATATGGCACAGCTTGCCGATGTGCCCAAAGACAGAATAAATAGCCGTATCAATGAAATGATAGAAGTATGCGGCCTGCAGGAAGTCAAACATAAACGTATAGCCCATCTGTCAAAGGGTTACCAACAACGTGTCGGCCTTGCTCAAGCACTTATCCATGACCCAGAAATATTGATATTGGACGAGCCGACCACAGGGCTGGATCCACGCCAGATTATTGAGATACGTGAGCTTATCAAGAAAATAGGGAAAGAAAAAACCGTTTTGCTTAGCTCACATATCCTTGCTGAAGTTGAGGCTACCTGTGATAGAGTGGTCATTATTAACAATGGGAAAATCATTGCAGACGGTACAGCCTCCGACCTGAGAACACAACTATTCCAGGGCCAGAGATACACCATACTGGTGGCTAACAAGAGCTTAGAAGAAATCGAAAAGCAGCTAAAAGACCTTGCTAGCCTAGAGAATTACAAAGTCATTGACCCTGAACAAAAAATCATATCAATTCAGGGTAAAGGCGATGTAGACCTGGCACAGGATATATTCAACTTTGCAGTGGCACACGGTTGGGTGCTCACTCTCCTGGCTCCCGAGCAGACGAAACTCGAAGATATCTTTATCCAGCTAACTAGCGATAACTAAACCCCAAAATCGTACAACCATGAACAAGATAATGACCATAGCAAAAAAAGAGCTTAATACCTTTCTCGACTCCCTTAGCGGTTATATCATACTGGTTGTTTTCCTGGGTATAACTGGCTTTTTTACATGGCTCTCGGCAAATAATATCATTTTTATTGGCCAGGCAGACCTGCTGCCTTTTTTCTCTGTGGCTTTCTGGACATTGTTTTTCTTTGTCCCTGCCCTGACTATGCGATCATTTGCCGAGGAACAAAACACAGGCACAATGGAGATACTTCTGACCCATCCCGTGTCTTTCTCCCAGGTCGTTATTGGTAAATTTCTTGGTGATTTTCTGCTTATACTTATCGCCTTGGGTTTCACATTGGTTTATTATATCTCTGTAGCCTTGATAGGACCAATAGACCATGGAGCAACTGTCAGTGGGTATCTGGGATTGATTTTCGTGAGCATGGCATACATCAGTATTGGTATTTATGCTAGCTCCCTGACCAGAAACCAGATTATAGCATTCCTCATAGCTGTAGCCATTGGCATATTCTTTCAGTTTATTTTTGGAATTATGGCCAGTATTAGCTCCGGTATTTTATCAGAAATCTTTGATTTTCTGGGCTTTAATTATCATTATCAAAATTTTGCCCGTGGTGTGGTTGAGCTCAAATCTGTACTTTATCTTATTACAATCACTGTGCTAGCTCTGTCTTTGTCTGTTCTGAACTTATATTCCCGTCGTTATAAATAAAAATCCATAAGGCCATGAAAAGAAAGCAATATATACTTAGCATCATACTTATAACATTGATATTGATTGAGTTAATTATTTTATCATACCGCCATCACCTCCGCCTCGACCTTACGCGCGATCATCATTATACCCTTAGCCGCGCAACACGTGAGATCATTACAGATCTGGATCAACCAGTGACTATTATTGCTTATTTCTCAAAGAAACTGCCTCCTGACCTGCTCTCATTACGTCAAGAGCTGATTAACACACTGGAGGATTACAAAAGCATCTCACTGGGTAAGGTGGTATATCAAGTAATTGATCCGAATAAAGACTCTGAACTGGAGAAGCAAGCAGTGCGTGAAGGCATAAGTCCGTTGGTTGTAGAAATACGCGAAAAAGACCAGACACGCCAGCAAAAAGCCTTTATGGGAATGGTTATCAAATATGGAGACAAAAAAGAAGTGATCCCATACATTGCACCAAATTCCTCCCTTGAATACCTGCTTACTATGAACATCAAAAAGCTAACAGTGAGTGATAAACCCAAAATAGCTATTCTCCAGGGTTACGGATGCCCTAGTTTTAGCAATATGCAAGGATTTATCAATGCACTCTCGGTCCTGTACGAACCTGTGCCTTATTACTATGATACAGCGCATTACAACCTTGACGGATACAAGATATTGGCAATCATTGCACCAAAAGATTCTTTGCCCCCAGGCTTACTGGATAATATTGACCGATATCTTGCCAGTGGCGGTAAAGTGTTTATAGCCCTTAATACCGTTGATGGAAATCTAAACCAATCTCCGCCTATGGGTAATGTTGTTGTCACAGGCCTGGATGAATGGCTAAAAAAATATGGCCTGCAGGTTTACCAGAAATTTATTATTGATGCACAATGTGGTAATATACAGGTACAACAATCAGGATTCCCGTTCCCTGTGTCTGTAGCATTTCCATATTTCCCGATTATTAGTACCTTTGAGAATCATCCTATAACCAAAGGACTGGAAGCTGTGGCTATGAGCTTTGTTAGCCCTATGGAATACCACGGGGATACTAACAAAATAAAATTCACTCCTATTGCTTTCACCAGCGAACATACAGGACTGGAGAAACCACCTGTCTTTTTCTCCGTAATGAAACAATGGACACAGGCAGATTTCCCACTCCAACACCTTATCGTTGGTGGCACTCTCGAAGGCAATAATTGGAAAATGGTTGTTTTCTCGGATGGCGATTTTATGCAATTACCTGCCGGCGAACAATTTGAAAAAACAGATAATATTGCTCTGGCTGTCAACTCTATAGACTGGCTAGCTGATGATATGGGCATAACAGAGCTCAGGACTAAAGGCATTAGCTACAAACCTATAAAACAAATGGATGATGGTACCAAGGCCCTTGTAAAATATCTTAACTTTGCCTTGCCTATTATACTGGTAATCATTCTTGGTCTTATCCGTTGGCGTCAAAACATCATTAAACAAAACAAACTAAAATCAGACAGTTATGTGGACAAAGACTAATAAAACACTACTTATAATCCTGGTTATCACAACATTAGCCCTTATTATCGACATTACAACAAGCCGAAGCCACAAAGACAGCTTCCGTCAGCAATTAATCGAGGCCGATACATCACAAATCGGCAAGATAGTCTTTTACCCCAAAGGTGATGAAACTGGCAAAATTACAATCCTGCGGGATAATGACGCATGGGCAGTACAGACTGGCAACAAAAAATATCCCGCCGACAAAGACAAAGTACGGTCCATGATCGAAACACTGACAAACTTGCGTCCAACACAGGTCGTTGCAAACAACCACAAACAATGGGCAGAATACGGTGTGGCCGACACCAATAGCCTCAATATCATCGTTTACAACACAAAAGGAAAACAAATAGCACACCTGTACGTTGGTAAAATCAAGACCGAACAGGCACAGATGCAATATGCTTATCCCGGACAAAATCAAAGCTATTATACATACGTGCGCCTTGACGGGGACAAGAACGTTTACCTGGTACCACAGCTATTGGCTCTCACTTTTATTAATGACCCTAATGCTTATCGTGACCAGACAATAATTAACATCCAGCAATTTGACATACAATCAATTACAATTAACGACAGCCAAGGCTCCTTCACTATCAAACGTGATGGAAACACCTGGATTATTAATGACCAAATAGCCGATAGCCTGCAGATGATGTATTATTTGCGGGATATTAGCCATATACAAGGATGGCAATTTGCACCGGAGAGCATTGTCGCTGGTCTAAAAACACTAAAGACACTTACATTAGACCTGGCCTCAGGTAAACAGATACAGGTCAAAGGTATGGGTGATACTGCCATTACCGTTATATGGTCAAGCCAGAATCCACAAACGTATTTCAAAGCTGCTGCATTGCCATCACGGCTATTTAAGACAAAGGATTATTTCTTGAACAAGCAAGAGGCACAAGAATAAGCCAAAACGGTTTCACCAGGCACAGTTATACACAAGACAGGGGCTGTCTTATTAGCCTGGCATCAGGGTTTTAGCCGGAAATCATGTTAATTCTACCTGGACAGCCCCTGTTTCTAATAAATAACTTAACAACGGACAATAGCTTAAACCTTATTTACCAGGCATATAACCGAAATATCTTACCGATTTGATAGCTAGCATAGTGCAATAAAAACAGCCTTTTTGCCTGCAGGGATATCCTGTCTGGATTTATCGGGAATACTAAATATCAGATCAAAATAAAATGATGTTTGGTATGATTTGCACCATATCTAGGATTTTTATTTGATACCCTGCAAAAACGCCAGGCTCATAACCTTTCATTTTCTTACAGGGAATCGGGGCAACTAATCAAGCATGAATTACTCCTGATCCTAAAAGCTCACCATCCTTATACCATACTGCAAATTGCCCAGGTGTTATAGCCCGTTGCCACTGGTCAAAGATAATATACATTCCCTCTTCTTGCATGTACAAAGTAGCCTTTTGCAAAGGCTGCCGATAGCGTATACGAGCCTGTACATTCATAGTTTCCCCCGGTCTCATAGCCATATCCTCTCTCACCCAATGCAGGTCATCTGAACGGATAAATAATCCCTTGCGCAGTAAGCCAGGATGTTCATGTCCTTGACCAACATAAACAATATTATTCACAGTATCTACACCCAAAACAAATAATGGTTTCTGTTTGCCACCTACACCTAGTCCACGGCGTTGACCTATAGTGTAATAATGCGCTCCATTATGCTCACCTACTATCCAGCCACGGACCTTACGAAAATCATAAGGCTCACATATTTGCTTTAAACTTTGACCTTCAATTTTGTGTCTTTCCTGGAAATAACGCGCTCTTGCCGGAAGCTCGACTATTTTACCTTTTTTAGGCGCTAATTTTTGTTGTAAAAACACAGGAAGGTCTACCTTACCGACGAAGCAAATACCCTGGGAATCTTTCTTATGTGCAGAGGCAAGGCCCACGCTAGAAGCTATCTCTCGCACTTGTGGTTTGGTAATACCACCTAAAGGAAATATAACCTTATCCAACTGGCGTTGGCTTAACTGGCAAAGAAAATATGATTGATCCTTACTAGTATCTTTTGCTGCTAAAAGCCGCTTTATTCTCCTACCATCAACAAAAACTTCGTCTACACGGGCATAATGACCTGTTGCTATAAAATCTGCCCCTAATTCATTAGCATATTCCTCAAAGACATCAAATTTTATCTCCCTATTGCACAATACGTCTGGATTGGGCGTACGTCCTCTTTCATATTCCTTGAACATATATTCGACAACCTTTTGGTAATACTTCTGGCTTGAATCCACGATCTTCAGTGGTATGTCCAATTTGCGCGCCACTAGGCGCGCAACAATAATGTCCTCTTCCCAGGTGCATGAACCTGCAATCGTAACGCTACTGTTTGTCCAATTTATCATAAAAAGACCATAAACATCGTATCCCTGCTCCTTAAGAAGATATGCTGCCACACTTGAATCTACTCCTCCTGAAAGACCTACTACTACTTTTGCCATTGACTTAAATCATTGATATATATTTATCGCACAAAGATAAACATCCACGTGATTTATTCATCTTAAAAACTTATAACAATATTGCCTGGCTTTTAACTTTCTGTTTATCCTCTTAGCAGTGATAAAAATAACTCGAAGACGTTAAGTTTACTTTGGAACAATGTGTTTACCTGATGTTTCAGACTTTTCCCCTTGTTTATCAGATACCTGGGACAGCTAAAACTTTTGAAGAACCAGAGCGAGAATATTATAGTAAACAAACCAATATTAGACTTATTTTGTGATGCTAAATATAACTTTGCCCTACAACACAAGTAACACATAGCTAGCTGTGTAGCCATGTATTTTTTAAAAGCAGCCCTGTTGCAATGTAATGCATGTAAAATATGCTTGATTTGATAAATAGCAGGATACTTTCACTTTTTGCCTTGACGAACCAGTTTTGTATTAATTGCCGATTAAACAAAGCAACTGAATACAATGTTGTACAGAATTCGCCTTAGCAGTTTTTTTCTCCGTTTGTATAGAAAATAAGCAATGCAAAGTCTTAGTCATTTGCACCAAAGAGAGGACCTGAAGTAAAACTAATACGTATTCAAATGGTTAAAAATTATTTACTATGATCAAAATTTTCTTAGAATAATAAGCTTAAACTACAGTATAACCACTCAAACCAAATAGCTTTTCCGTATAAAAACTTACTGGCTAACGCATAAGACAAGCAAGCTTATGTCTTATTTTTGTCTAATTTTGTTCACAATTATGATTTGAAGACCAGTCGTTCAATCCACCATCATAAACTACAACATTTTCCCAACCCATCAAATAAGCATTAAGCCAAGCTTCGGCAGCACACCATCCTGTATTTGAATAAAAAGCAATATGTTTATCAGGGTTAAGACCTACGTCTTCCCATAATCTTTCAATCTCATGATACTCCCGCGTTGTTTGATCTGGATTACGATAAATTGGTATATTATATTTTTCGTGCAAAGAATTAACAGAAACAGTACCTGGTATACATCCCAGCTTGTCGTGATAACCTGACGCATTGATGTCACTTAAATGACTTGTCCTATCACAAGCGCAAACAAGCTCTTTATTCTCCTCCTCTAGATATTGTTTAGCCTGTTGTTTATCAATAAATATCCATGGATTAGCAGGTATATTAGATCCAAAATCATAAACTGGTTCGGGGAATGAAGCATCTGTTGTAATAGTATAACCTCTCTGTAGCCATGAGGTTATACCGCCATTAAGTACCCTAACATCTTTTACACCTGCATACATTAAAATAACTGCAGTCCTCATGGCCGCTAGATGACTGGCTTTATTACCTGGCAATTTAACAAGGTCTTTAGAACTATCTAAACGGCCATAAACAATAACAGTAGTATCATTTGTA
>JALWNS010000033.1:7615-8017 GCA_027083655.1 Bacteroidales bacterium
CCGGGATATGTCCATAAGCATAATCTAACACATTACGAAAATGTACATGTAATATTACAAACTTTCTATTGCTATAAAAGTCTGGATTATGGCCTTCTAACAAAGACTTAACCCATTGGGGAGGCACCAACTTTTGAAACCTGCTTAGATGCTCCAAAGGAAAACTATCGCCCTGGGTCCATTGATCCAAAAAATATGGATAAATCTTTACATTCCAGGATATTCAATCCAAGGAAATTGCGAAGCATTAGTTCCTGGGGTATGCACGCTTTTCAATGACATTCATAAATGAGCTGTAAAAAATTTTTCCATAAAGTAACAATAAATTTCCTGATAGCAGATATCACAAATTTAATAGACAGTTAAGCTTTAAAATAAAACTAGCATTGATAAACAATCATA
>JALWNS010000034.1 GCA_027083655.1 Bacteroidales bacterium
TTGTAAATTTGAAAAGCAAGATATAATTTAAACAAAATATATGAAAGTAAAAGGTACAGCAGTAAGGGTTTTACCCGATTTTATACAGGAAAATTACACTGCAATATATGAAGATTGGCTTAATTATCTCAAGCCAGAGAGTTATGAAATTTTTTCAAAGCCAATTTTCCCTTCAGATTGGTTTGAGATAGTGGATGCCCATTCCCATCCTACCAAGGTTTTGGCTAATTTGCTATCCAAAAGTCCGGAGGATGTGGCTTTTGATGTAGGCCTGTATAGTGCAGAAAGTGCTTTAACAGGTATTTATAATATCTTTCTCAAAATAGCGTCGCTGAAATTTACGTTCAGAAGAATTCATGATTTTTTCAAGGCATATTATTCACCGATAATTTTTGAGTTGTGGGAGACAGGTGATAATTTTGTTAAGTTCAAATTTGGTTATACTACAGAAGAAGAAAATTTATTATATTATAGGAATAAAGGTTGGGGGACAAAGCTTATAGAATTGGCGAGGCCTGATAGTGAGCCTATGTTGACCTTTGAGATATTTGAATATAAAAATGATTTATATTATGCAGTTTTTACTGCAAAATGGTAAATTTTTATAAAAAATGAAGATTAAAGGGACAGCAGTCAGAGCTCTGCTACATTACATAGACCGTTATCATTTAGATATATATGAGAGTTGGTTGTCCCAATTACCAGGAGATTCTAAGCGACTTTTTTACCAGACCATATTACCGAGCGAATGGTATCCTTTATATGAGGCTGCTATACAGCCAATTATTACACTTGCTCAAATGTTAAATAGGAAAGAGGAGGAAATTGCTTTTGAAGTTGGGCGTTTTAGTGCCCAAGAAGCACTTACCGGTGTTTATAAATTTTTCGCAACATTAGCCAAGCCAGCTTATATTGTAAAGCGTGCATCCATAATGTTAAGTACTTATTATGACCCTGTAGAGGCAGATTATGAGTCTTTAGGACCCCGTAAAGTTTTATTAGTTTTTGGGAAGCATAAGCACAATGAGATATTGATATATCAACGGGTTAAGGGTTGGATTCATGAACTAGTTATCATCACACAAAAATCTGAACCAAAGATTGAGCTTTCTACAATAGATCATATGAATGGACTTTATTCTGGTAAATTCATAATCGAGTGGTAAAATGCGTAGATATGGTAGTAGATGGTTGGTTAGGGATTTTAGGGAGGATGATTATGACCAGGTAATTGACCTGTGGATAAAAACAGAGCTCACCCGCCCAGAAAGAGGCGATAATCTTGATGTTATAAAAAATACATTGTCAAGAGGCGGTAAATTATTAATTCTTGAGGATAGCCTTACTCAGAAGATAGTTGGTACTTCATGGATAACAAATGATGGCCGTCGGCTCCACCTTCAATATTTTGGTATCCTTCCAGAATACCAGGGCCGTGGCCTGTCACATTATTTGCTCAAAGAATCATTGCGTTTTGCCCAAGAGGCAGGTCTACAGATAAAATTGGAAGTACATAAGGATAATTTAATAGCCAAGAATTTGTATATCAAGTGGGGATTTAAACATCTGGGGCCTTATGAGATTTATATTCTCAGAGATGTTAGTAATATAAAAGTTTGACATGTAGTGTATTATCTAGCCTGATTTCAATCGTATTTAGGGTTATATTTTGTAAATTTTAGCATAAGTGCTAGTATAAATTTCGTAATTTTGTAAACTAAAATTAAATAAAAGCGCATGTACGAAAAG
>JALWNS010000035.1 GCA_027083655.1 Bacteroidales bacterium
CTAGTACCTAAGGCATCTGTAGAAATGATTTTTGCTACCGAATTAGACGGAATTTTTATAGGGTCCTCAATGATAAGTGTGACAAGAACAAGGTCGGTGTCCGGTTTGTAAAAATCCACTTGCTTAACTTGACCGATTCTTTTCCCACTGATGAAAACAGGTGCAGTCTCACTAAGGCCCTGGATATCCGGATAAATAACATAGAAATAACGGTCACTTTTGAGAGGATTATTCCCTTTGAGGAATGAATAGCCCATTATGCTCAACGTTATTGTTATGATAACTGCAATGCCTATGGCAATAAGTTTTTTTTCCAGTCGTGTCATTTTTCTACTTTTACTTTATATTGTTTGAAAGCACGATAGATTGCAGAGGCAATAATATCTTGTCCATACCTGGACATAAGGTATTTTTCTTCCGTTGGATTGCTAATATATCCAACTTCGATCAAAACACTAGGCATAGTCGTACGCCATAGCACAAGGAAACCTGCTTGGTGAACCCCCCTGTCAAACCGTTTGGCCCTCAAGCGGAATTGATCCTGTACTAGTGAAGCAAATTCCAGGCTAAGGTCTAAAAATGCATTTTGATATAAAGAGAAAATTATATATGCTTCTGGTGAATTGATGTCAAAATTTTCATAAGTCGTTTGGTAGTTGGTCTCATAAAGTATAGCACGGTTTTCTGTCATAGCTACTTTGAGGTTCTCATCGTCTTTGTGCAAGCCCATGACATAAGTTGATGTACCTTGGACCCTGTGGTTAGGAGAAGAATTTACATGTATCGAAATAAATAGATCCGCATTGTTTTTGTTGGCAATTTCTGCCCGTTTGTATAGGGGGACAAAAACATCTGTTGTTCTGGTATAAATAACTTTAACATCAGGGCAACAACGCTTTATGTAATAACCTACTTTCAATGCTATTGCCAGGGTAATATCTTTCTCTTTGGCATGCCTGCCTATAGCACCAGGATCTTTACCTCCATGGCCAGCATCAATAACTACTGTTTTAACGTGATAACCTTCCTGGGCCTGTGTGTGGATAGTAAAAACAAAGATTAATGCAAGTAGTAAAAAAATTCGTATTTTTAAATTCACTTTCATAGCTTAGCTGGCTAAATCTTTTTCAAAGATAGTGTATTATTTAGTGAAAATTAAACGCAAGATGGAGATTATTCATTTCAGACAATGGTTTAAAGAATTAAAAGACCTAGATTTTTTGCTAATAGCAGGACCTTGCTCTGCAGAGTCAGAGGAACAGGTTTTGTTAACTGCTAAAGCATTGGAACAGATGTCATTAGTTAAAGTTTTTAGAGCAGGTGTGTGGAAGCCCCGTACTAGCCCAAATTCATTCGAAGGATATGGAGACCAAGCCCTTACCTGGATAAAGCAGGTAAAAAACAATACCAGGCTACTTACGGCAATAGAAGTAGCAAAAGCAGAACATGTGGAAAAAGCCCTAAAGAGTGGAGCAGTGGATATACTGTGGATAGGAGCACGTACCACAGGCAATCCATTTTCTGTCCAGGAAATAGCAGAAGCATTAAGGGGCGTTGATATACCTGTATTGGTTAAAAACCCAATTTTCCCTGATCTGAAGTTGTGGTTGGGTGCTTTTGAACGGTTAAACAAGGTTGGCCTGAAAAAATTAGCTGCAATACATCGTGGTTTTTACCCAATGGTCAAACAAAAATTAAGAAATATACCCAAATGGGAGGTGCCCATAGAGCTAAAAACAGATTATCCC
>JALWNS010000036.1 GCA_027083655.1 Bacteroidales bacterium
CGTTATCAATCGTTTATGCAGCAATCTGCTAATTCCTTATTTGGTGGAACAAAGATAGAGACGCGTCGGCCAGAGCCAAAGACCATTGTGCAGGAATGGTCTGATATCGAACGCCTTAACCGTGAACGGGAATTAATAGGTATTTATCTTTCGGCACATCCTCTTGACAAAGACAGACCTATAATTAAGGCTTTTGCTACTGCAACATTGAGTTCTCTCAAGGACTTGGGTAAGTTTTTGAACAAAGATATCCGTGTGGCAGGTATAGTCACTGCAGCTTCGCGCCATACATCCAAGAATGGTAATGCCTATGGCCGCTTCACTCTCGAAGATTACAGTGATTCTTATGAGTTTGTACTATTTGGGGAAACATTTACCCATTTCTTTCCGTTGCTAATAGAAGGTGCCAAAGTACTGGTTTCGGCACGTGTCAATGTCCGCAATGGCGATAAGAATAATTTAGATTTGAGGATTATTGATATTAAACCTCTGGCTGACCTTAAAATAGAGAAGGTTGTTATCCGTTTGCTTATTAATGAAGTGGATGATTTAATAGCAGACCAACTTTCAGAATACCTTGCAGAAGGTCGTAATGGAGGGCCCGAATGTGAGTTTTTGATTTTTGACCCTATAGACAATGTTAGTTTGCCAATGAAATCAAAAAATATGCACGTGAATAATCTTGTGGGATTGATTAAATTCTTAGACCAAAATAATTTCAAATACAAGCTTACACCAGTAATAAAAAAAGCAGTGGCTAGATGAATATACTACAGCAAATACCAAAAGATTTGCTCAATTTCGTTCTTGTTGCCCTTTTTTCATTCTTATTCGGCCTGGAGCAGAGGCAGCACCACCAGGAATATGAGGGCCAGGCAGTCTTCGGTACAGACCGGACTTTTACCCTGATAGGTATATTAGGGTTTATCCTGTATTTTGTGGATCCTTCTTACAGGCTATATCTATACGGTGCGGTTATACTGGGTATCTTGCTTAGTATTTTTTATTGGCATAAAGCAGACTCCGTAGAAAAATACGGTATTACTTCGATAATTGTTGCCCTTCTTACTTATTTCCTTACTCCATTAGTTTATAAAGCAGAGCCATGGCTTGTGATGTTGGTTGTTGTGTTGATAATGATACTGGTTGAAAGTAAGGAGACGCTCTCATCATTCTCCAAGAAGTTTGATAAATATGAGTTCACCACTTTGGCTAAGTTCATAATAATCGCAGGAGTCATTTTGCCGCTTTTGCCGAATGAGCCACTGATACAGGGACTGGATATAACCCCTTATAAGTTTTGGCTCGCAATAGTAGTGGTATCTAGTATATCATATTTGAGCTATTTAATAAAAAAGTTTGTATTCCCGGATGCTGGTATCTTACTGACGGCTTTTCTGGGCGGTATGTATAGCAGTACAGCCACGACAGTTATTCTAGCACGCAAAAGTAAGGGACAGAGCCCTGCCCAGGTTTCTGCAGGTATTATACTGGCTACTAGTGTAATGTATGTGCGTGTGTGGATATTGGCATTAATTTTTAACCACGATATCGCTATCAAGCTTTTACCCTATTTTATTGCCCTTTTCCTTATCAGTGCTTTGTTTGCTTTGTATTTCATGCGTCAAGATAAAGGACATAAGGTAGAGCATATTGAGTTCGTGTCAGATAAAAATCCACTTGAGTTTAAGACTGCCCTTATTTTTGGTGTGTTGTTTACTTTCTTTGCCA
>JALWNS010000037.1 GCA_027083655.1 Bacteroidales bacterium
GATTGAGACTCGTTGTCTTGATAATCCAAGTATGCGAGCTATCTCGGCAGCATTTACTTTGTTTTTTTCACGCAATTGTTTGTTTTTTAGTTGTTTAATTTTATTTCGCAAAACAAAATTTTTCTTTGATAATTGAAAAGATTTTCTACCTGAATAAATAGATTGAATATAACAATAAGCTTCATGCCTTGCTAAAATAGCAACTAAAATTTCAATTTTAAATATTCTTTGAGGTATGCCATCTTCGACTAATGGAATTTCGAAGAATTTGTTAATATTGTACGCCTTTAAATAACTACTCTCTGTTGAATCCAGTCGTTCTATTATTTGTATTACAAAATCTTGCCATGTTGTAGTATTGATACTATTGATAGGTTTTAGTTTTTCAGCTGTAATAGGGTAGTATTCTACGAGTAAATGAAAGAAATTCTTGGTATTGACAGTAATATTAGTGAAGTTAATTTGTTTATTCATTAGTTTTACTGACATCAAAGTAGGATGGGGTGAAAATTCATCTAGTGCCTTATATGCCCATAAGCGAAACTGTTGTAAAGAGTATTTATTAAGAAACTCATATTCTTTATACAGTTCAGGTTTACGGGATTTAGCAGCATATAATAGTATTCTTTGTGCTTTCTTGTATTCATTTGGACTTTCTTCAGGGTGATGAGTCTCGCAGTAACCTATTGACCTTCCTTTTTCAATTTGTTTCCAACATAAGCAACAGTAGGGAAGCGGGTTTTTCTCTGGCTTTTCTATTATTAACGATTGTATGCTATTTAGTATGCAAAGAAGTCTATCAGCATAAAAATAGATATCTTGATTAGAGAAAAACGGTAAGCTGCAATCTAATCGTTTTATTGCAACTCCTATCTTTTCTGAAGGACGAGAAGACTTAACTGAAGAATCAATAAGAAAAGCTAACGAATCTTTATCATATAAGTTAGAGTTTTTGTAGTTAAGAATGTTCGGACTATATCCATACTTCTTGAGAAAATTTTTATCTAATTTTATCTCTCCTAATTCATCTAATATAGAAGTGAACCCTTTTCTTCTGTGATATTGGATTTTTTCACTTTGAGCAAGTTTTTTATACACAAGATCATATTGCTTTTTTAAAGTCTTAGCTGCGTTGTGGTAATAAGGCTTATGCATTTTAAAAATTAATATGTCAATAGATAGCGTCGGTACATGCTATATAAAATTAAAAGTGAAATCATTAAATTTATCTTAGTTTTATTTTAGTTATAAATGACAGAGGTAAAAAAATGAAATCAAACCAATTAATAAGGCAGCAAGAACTGCTTCAAATACTTAAGGTAAGTAGATCAACATTATGGCGAATGCGCTGTAATCAATTAATTCCCCCACCAATTAATATCTCAGCTCGTATCTTAGTTTGGGAATCTTCAGTTATTGAGCAATGGTTAGCTCAGCGTAGAAGTCCAAAATAATGATGACCCTAAACCCTACTCACCTTAGGTGATTCAGTTTACACACGAAATAACCGATAAAAATAATAAAAACAAAAGGTTATATTGAAATCGCTTTGGCAACAAAATTATTCTTCATAACACATGAAAACTTTATTTATCAATGCTTTCATTGAAATCAAAGGGGAAAAAATGAAATACAAAAAAATAAACCAAAAAGCAATAACTGTGCGTTTTCCAATTGATGATTTTTTGGCAATTTAAGAAGAAGCAGAACATACAACTTCTAAT
>JALWNS010000038.1 GCA_027083655.1 Bacteroidales bacterium
CTTTAAGACCCCCCTTTTTTTTTTATTGATAAGCTTCTGGTATGCCAGTACCTAAGTACGAACGGACATTTCTAAAGCCGATATATGATTTAGCAGAATCTTGATATTCATATGTACGCACACCACATTGCAGATAAAATCCAATATCCTTCCAAGAGCCACCCCGTATAACTTTTCTTTTTCTTACAGGTGGGTCATCGTTTCGTGCAAAATATTGAACTGTTGGATTTAGATCATGCATGAAAGAGTATGAAGATTCGTCATAAGAGTCGGCTGTCCATTCCGCAACATTACCTGCCATATCATACAAACCATAGTCATTTGGTTCATATGTAGCAACTTTTATAGTTCTGTTGGCGAGGTCAACACCATAACGGCCACGTAATGGTTTAAAGTTTGCCAGGAAGCATCCTAAATTGTTACGTGTATATGGGCTTCCCCATGGGTAGACAGTAAGAGGCGACCCACCACGAGCTGCGTATTCCCACTCTGCTTCAGTAGGTAAACGGTAATCTTCGAATGCAGGTGTACCCTGTCTAGCACTCCAGTCTTTCATAATCTTTGTACGCCATGCGGAAAACGCGTTAGCCTGCCACCAAGTCACACCTACAACTGGATAATCATCAAAAGCTGGGTGCCAGAAATATTTTCTAGCAATAGGTTCATTGTAAGAGTATGTATAGTCACGCATCCATACCAGTGTATCTGGATATACAGGTACTTTCATGTGTTGTACAAGAGCTCCACGGTTTCTGAAGTCTTCCTCTACACCAAAGTTATTATAATCATAGTTGACCACTTTGCCCTCGTAATGTCCTTTGGGTAAACCAAGGTTTTGTGGGTTGCCCTGTTTAAAGACATCTTCCAGTGTGCTTCCTAAATCGTCATATATGTATTTATTTTGGTACTTAGCCGCCTGGCGTAAATCAATCCAAAAATATTCAAATACTAATTTACGTACATCTAGCTCACGATGTGCGTAGAGACGATCTTGCTCACTATAGTACAACGGTTGCAAAGCTTCTTTAACGGCATCGGCTTGCTTAAACTTTGGATCCCAAAGTAGATTGCGGTTTGCCCAATTGAGGTTGCATGGACCTTCCTCTCCAGGCATGGCTGTCTCTGCTTCGCCTTTTTTAGTTTTAGGCTGGTAGCAGAAAACCTGCTCGAGATCTGCGCTATTCATTATACACAGCCGCATAGCAATAGAGTCCCGTACCCAATAGACAAACTGACGATATTCATTATTTGTTATTTCTGTAATATCCATCCAAAAGGCATCAATAGAGACAGTCTTTGTCTGTGTATTAAAAACCATTGGCACATCCTGGTCATTCTGCCCCATATTGAATGACCCGGCAGGTATAAACGCCATACCAACTGGTTCTGGCTCAAACCACTTTGGTCTATTCTGCACTCCAGTGAGCTCGTGTTCGAAACCTGTTGATGTATTACAGCTTATAAAGTATAAAGCTATAAGGCTTATAAACAGTAGAGCCTTAATTTTTTTCATGATATAGTTGGTTTTCATTTTTATAAGGTTTTCACGTTATGATAATGCTGTGGTTTTTCCATTTTTAGTAAAGAAAAATTATAGCCTAGATATACTTCAAAGGTGCCGTTACTGACACGGTTAATAGAGTTTATAATAATATCGTAACTAAGCCCCAATTTTATGTTTTTAAAATATGAAGTACCCAAAAAAGCCACTATGGATTCTGCG
>JALWNS010000039.1:0-1325 GCA_027083655.1 Bacteroidales bacterium
AAGAAAAATTTATACATTACTAGTTTAATAACAATTATTTTTTTAATCTTGTATATATTGTTTTTCAATAAATACAAGATTCCTTTTTTTAGCTTTGAAGGGATTGCAGGATTAATTGCTATTTTAGGTTATGTTTATGTAGAATATACCTTTTATGCATATCCTTTGGAAAAATTAAATAGAATGTATAAACAATGGAAATGGAAATAAGAACATAGACGACCTCACTAGTTCCATATCTCCTGATATGGAACTTCTGCTCTTGTTGACAGAACTGTTAAAGGGGTCAAATGATAATAATAACCTTTTGCTCTACGCTCTAAGCACTAAGCTCTTAGCTTTACCAAGTCGTGGTATAATAGCAAAACTACAAGGTGGCTCTTTTAGAGCTGGGTTCTTTAGTGGTTTAAGTAGTGCTTTAGATATTGGAACAGTTGGCTATGGTAACATAGTAAGTAGAACTGTAATTATGGCAGTGGTTGGAGGCACAGCTTCAGCACTTGGAGGCGGTAAGTTTACCAATGGGGCTATGAGTGGGGCGTTTGTGCATTTGTTTAATGCGGAGTTTAAGAAATATACATTAGGCATCCATTCAGCAGTATCCTCAAAAGCTAGTTTTACTGCTGGTCATGCATGGATAAGTATAACTAATAATAAAACTGGTGAAATTCATACCTACGGGTTATGATGGGCAGATGAAGCAGGGATAATGTCTAATGGTAGTGGTGGTGTCTATATGGACGAAGAACTTAAAAAGGGTTATCCATTCACATCAAACCATTTTGTTCAGATCTCGCAAGCACAATATGATAGCATAGCACCGATGATACAAGTGGGTTCAAACAGTTGGTGGGTTACTTATACTTGTGCCGACTATGCACGAGATATTTTTTATCAAGCAACAGGCATATATTTGGATGTAGATGACTATTTGGGGATAGAAACCCCTAGAGAATTAGCAAGAAGCATAGGAAACTAAAGATGAAGAACATTGTAATTTCCTTATGTATGATTTGTATGTTTGCAGGATGTCAAGAAAGTATCGATTATACTAATTTATCAAAGGATACTTTAAAGTCCAAGCTGCTGACAAAAGGTAGCAGTAATTGTGTTTGGCATTATGGTAGGGATAGCAAGTATCATTATTTTTCACTTGGGTGTTCTCCAAAAGATAATCCTAATGGTAGCGTTATTATTAGAAAGGAAAATTATAAAATTCCTATTGAACAGTTAAAAATAAAAACGGATATAAAAGTTGCAAAAAAACCATTTTTAGCAATCAAAAATGCAAGTTCTTCTAAAATAAGTAATATCGTTATAGAATG
>JALWNS010000039.1:1335-1723 GCA_027083655.1 Bacteroidales bacterium
CTATTATTACTTTTAGCAAGAGATAGAGGGGTCAAATAAGCTAGATGAGAAATAGTGAGAAATAGGATTCTGAGCTTAACTTTTAACTTGTTGCTCTAAGCCCTTAGCTCTTAGCTTTACTAAGTCGTGGGAAAAAATAGAGGTGATAACAATAACATAGTTTAATAAAAAGTTATCATTATCACCTCTATTCAATAGAGCGAAGAAGCTATGAACCATTTGGTAAAATAAGAGCTATGGCTTATGGAGTGATTGACACAAAAACAATTACTCCAGTCAATAGTGTTCTCAAAACCACAAGAGCCTTTACAGGGCATGAACAGATAGCCGAGATTGATGGATTAATCCATATGAATGCAAGAGTATACGATAGCGATATAGGACGCTT
>JALWNS010000040.1 GCA_027083655.1 Bacteroidales bacterium
ATATAGACATTAGACAATCTTGATAAATCTTCTGCTAATTTGACTTTTATTGTATAGGTGTTTGTATGTCTACTTTTGGCTATGCTTTGTACTGTACCAACAGTCAATCCTTCAGGAAAAATGTTTGAATAACCACTTGTGACAACTGTATCACCGACTTTTATCCTGACATAAACAGGTATATCTTCTAAGTTCATGATCTTTGGATTATCCCCGTTCCATACCAGATAGCCAAATGTGTTGCTTGGTTTGTGTTTGACACTAATCTTAGATACTTGGTTAAGAATTGACAATGCGGCACTGTAATGGCGGCTTACTTTGACAACAATACCCACAACATTTCCTTGTTGGGATATTACTGCGCTTTGTTCGCGTACACCGTCACGTTCACCAGCGGATAAAAGGATAAGGTTATTTTTGCGGGTTAGGGAATTCCTTAGCACGTGGGCAGATACTACGTCAAATTTCAAGTTAGCATAGCTACCTTTGCAATTGAGAAGCTCGTTCAACAGATCTCTGTTTGTTTGGATCAAGTTTTTGTTCTCTTTCTTTAGATGAAGGTAGTTTTTTACATTGTATGAGAAGGTATATACTCCATTTGTTATGGTACTGAGTGTATTAAACATAAAGACCGACTTATTTTTGTCGGCCTCTATGGTTAGGAAAATTGCTAAAGATTCTAGCAGGATAAATAGTATTAAGTCAAAGCGTATTCTAAATAATTTCATCGCCTTGTTATGTTCGTTTAATTAAGAATGGATATTGTTTGTAATTTTTCAGGGCCACTGCAGTCCCACGTGCAACGGCATGTAATGGATCTTTGGCTATTTTGACTGGTATCTTTGTTTTTGCTTCTAGACGTTTGTCCAGGCCTCTTAGCAAGGCTCCTCCACCAGTAAGCCATATACCATTCTCGAAAATATCGCTATAAAGTTCGGGTGGAGTAGACTCGAGCACGTTAAGAATAGCACTTTCAATCTTGGATAATGATTTGTCCAGGGCCTGTGCTATTTCTTTGTATGATACAGCTATTTCCACAGGCAAGGCTGTCATCTGGTGTGGACCACGCACTATAAAATCAGCAGGCGGATCATCTAGCTCAGGTACAGCAGCCCCAACACGTATTTTAATTTCTTCTGCTGTACGTTCGAAAATGTGGATGTTATGTTGGCGTCTCATGTATTGCTGTATGTCCTCAGTAAACTCATCGCCGGCAATTGTTATTGATTTGTTAGCCACAATACCACCCAAAGACATGACTGCGATCTCTGTAGTACCACCACCAATATCAACAACCATATTGCCTTTTGGAGCAAGGATATCCAGACCAATACCAAGGGCTGCTGCCATTGGTTCAAGTATTAAGTATACTTCCCTTGCACCTGCCTGTTCGGCCGATTGCATAACAGCGTGTCTCTCTACCTCTGTACTTCCTGACGGAACACCTATGACCATGCGCATGGTTGGATTAAAAAATTTCTTAGGACGGGCCTTTGCTATCATCGAACGGATCATCATCTCTGCTGCTTCGAAGTCTGCGATTACTCCATTACGCAATGGCCTGAGTGTGCGGATGTATTCATGTGTCTTACCGTGCATTCGTTGAGCCTCTTTACCTACGGCCACCATCTCTTTTGTGCGGTTGTCGATTGCTATAATAGATGGCTCATCAACCACTATCTGGTCATCAATCAATATGATAGTATTAGCTGTACCTAGGTC
>JALWNS010000041.1 GCA_027083655.1 Bacteroidales bacterium
TTTGATCATTTATATTCTGATAATGAAATAGAGTGGCGTGTTTCTTTGGAATCTAATATTAAAGATACTCATAATTTAATTCGGCCTCATAGCTTTGATAAAATAGTAAAAAACATAACCCATATGAGGGAGAAGAATGCATTAATATCTGTACAGGCAGTTATTGGAGAATATAATTATACGCAGTTTGAAGATATGATTGAATTTGCCCATGATATGGGAGTAAAATATTTTAGATATAAAGCATTAGCTATCGTAGGTGATGCCAAAAAAAATAACATGGTTTCTCATTACAGTATGGGGGCGCTTTTAAAAAAGACATATCAAATTGGAAAGAAAAAACCCTATTTGCTACCGTTACTGCGAGGTACTGGGTTTTTTCGATTATTAGGTAAGCTATATATACCAAATTATCCACCGACCCCAAGGATACAGTATATCTTGCAACCTGACGGAACATTTTTTCCATCAGATCAATTAGTGCATATTGAAAAAACTAGATTTGGAAATATACATGATAAGGATTTTCAATTAGATACCCTTCTTGATTATCAGAAACGATATGAAGTAAATAATACTCAATGTAATTCATGCGCAGTACAAGCGTACTGTATGGGGGGGAACTATTGGGATTTATTTAACGACAAGGAAGAAGATGATGGTGAGTTCTATAACTGCAAAGATAAAATTGAAGCTATTCTCTTTGTGATGTCGCTTGGACAGGAAGGGGTTGAATTGCTGAGAATGGCCGATGTCAATTAAATTGAAATTAAATGAGTAAACAAGAAGCTCCTCCGAAGATATTATGGTTTTTAATTTTACCTCTAGGAATAACTCAATTTGCCGATTCTCTTCTCTATATAGCCCTGTCATGGTTTGTTATTGCTGAACTTGATAACCCTCTTTTATTAACATACATCTTAGTTTTTGGCGCTATAACAAAAATAATCTCACCTATCTTAATATCTCCGTTGATAGGTGTCAGAAACAGCAGAATTCTAGTTACCATTTTTGCAGGATTAGGGGCTGTTTCTGCTCTAGCACTATGTTTTTTGATATGGGTAGGGAATAACTACATTCTTTTGATACCAATAGAAATTTCTTTTGGTGTATCTGCTATAGGAATAGCCTTGGTAAGACAAAATGAATTAAGGTCTAAACTACTTGATACTCAAAAAGATTCTGCAGCTGGTTATATTAGGATAAGCAATTATCTCTCTCGCTTAATGGCTCCTGCGGTTGGTGGATTAGGCATAGCTTTAAACTCCGTTTTAGTATGGATTTTTATAGGTGCTGTAATGTACTTTATTGCATTTATAGTTATAGTGGCCACTAAAAACTATCTTTATGATGACATTATTGGGGTCGAGAAAGCTAAAAAAATACAATGGGGTATGATATCCCGAATTAAAAATTCTTTTTTATATTATAAAGAACATGATGAAATTAGGTCTGCTCTTATTTACCATGCATCTATCAATTTTGCTATATCCCCACTTGGACTATTAATACCGTACTTAATTACTCATAAATTTATGACTGGGTCAGTAGGATTAGGTCTTGCAGAGATGGCTTTAAGTGGTGGTGCTTTGATAGGTAGTTTTTTAATTGGTAAAAGGATATTAAAGGGAATAGGATCTATTTCGGCTACTGCTTTTGGGCTCTATTTAATAGCTATTTTTGGTATAGGCATATTTTTATCATCTTTCCTAAAGGTAAGT
>JALWNS010000042.1 GCA_027083655.1 Bacteroidales bacterium
GTATTTAACATTGATCCAGAAATTATTAGGGTCTGTAATGTCGGCTTTGTGTATGATTAGAAGGAAAAAATCAAAAATTAATATCACAAAACCAAAGTAAGTGCTCAGCATCAAAGCATTATGTATCTTGGATCTATTTTCTCCAGTCATAATATCCCTTATTTTTAGCTATGTCCAAAGATATTCAAAACAAAACAAAATAAAAACTAAAAATGAACCAGAATATTTGCATCTAATTCAGGAAATATATACTTTTGCGCTGTGGGTAGGCCTTCTGCGGCCAGCTCCCTCCGAACTCCCCCAGGTCCGGAAGGAAGCAAGGGTAAGGAGGTAGAGCGGCGCGCCAGAAGTAGCTTACCCACTTTTTTATTTTCATTCCACGGACTTTTGTTAGTTTTTGTATAATGCCATGCAATATATGATTTTAAAACCCTAATCTTTAGTGCTTTATTTTACGCAATAGCCAAGTACCCCTTGCACTGGAACCGATATTTTATGACAGGTAGCAAATTTATAGCAATATTAGGCAAACAAAAGCCCCGCCGTATGCGGCGGGGCTATACTTTCTTCCCAAACATGTCTGTAGAATTTTACTCTTCTGTGATGTAATAACCTTTGGCTACCAGGTAAATAGAGCTGGTATCTGCATTTTCTGGTATCTTAAACTCAAGCTCAATGTTATCACCTTTTTCCATTTTAAGATATTGTGCGTCTGCCTTTTGAATTTTTGCAAAAATATCCGGATTACAAACAGGTTCTATTTTTTGATCACCGACTTGCAAGTAAATATGGTCTATGTATGAAACTTCGTCTTTCTGTTCGAATATTTTAAAAATTATTTTGCCATCCTGTACAGCCTCGGCCGGTATTTGAATTTTATCATACATGTCTAAGTCTTCTGACATTTGATTTCTTAGTATCTCGCCTAGAGCTCTGAATACACCATCCGGGGCTTTTGCATATACAATTGGACATTTAGGCGATGCCAGCACTCCATTGGCTATGTACAGATGATCCCTGTCTAACTTCAAATTATATACCTCGCCTACCTGTCTGTAGTCCCTATCAATGTCTAAGATAGTACATTCCCTCAGAGTGTCAAGACTTGTAGAATAATAAAGCAAAGTGTCAGTCTCTGTTATCTCGCCAATAGGCTTTAGCCCGGCAGTTGTAAGCACAGGATGATTGGCTGTTCCCTCTATTTGATATAGATAAATCTGTGGTTGGTATGTTATTATCTCATCTATTGTTTTAGCTTTAGCCTGTAGCAAATTATTGTCAATAAATGTAATCCTGGTAAGTGTGTATGTGGTATCACTGTGCTTTTGCACTTGCAGGACAGGCACATATTCCAGCTGCCTGGTCTGTGTATTGTATGCAAGGACTTGATCGCCTGCTGCGATGTCTTCTATTGCTCTCAGTCCTTCCCCTGTTACTATCTCTGTACCGGCAGGAAAACAGAATATTGCATAGAAGTCGTATGCAAATGTTTGGTACGAAGTGTTAATATTAAAAAAAAGGTTTTTACGATAATCACCTATAATAAATACGTATCCATCAAAAGAGCAATTATATATTTCATTATATTCATTAAAATGATAAAGAGTTTTCAAGGTATTTCCATATTCATTAATAACCTTGAGATTATTGTCAAAATCTACTACCACTGCTTTGCCATTTTTAAATCCAGTAGCAAAGAGAAATGTCCTGCCATTCAGG
>JALWNS010000043.1 GCA_027083655.1 Bacteroidales bacterium
CAGCCACAGAGTCTATAACAACAATATCGATAGCATTCGAACGGATAAGCTGTTCGGCTATTTCCAGAGCTTGCTCACCAAAATCAGGCTGTGACACAAGCAAATTCTCAATATCAACGCCTAAACTGCGCGCATAAAAACGGTCAAAAGCATGCTCTGCATCTATAAATGCAGCAATACCACCCTGTTTCTGTGCTTCGGCTATAGCATGCAAAGCCAATGTTGTCTTACCAGAAGATTCTGGACCAAAAATCTCAATTATTCTTCCACGGGGATAACCACCAACTCCCAGCGCATGATCCAGTGCAATAGAACCACTAGGTATGACAGGTATTTCCTCGATTACTTCATCACCTAGGCGCATAACTGCACCCTTGCCGTATTCCTTCTCTATCTGTGATATTGTTGACTTCAGTGCTTTTAGCTTTTCTTGAAGATTATTTTGTGATTGATCTGCTTCTTTTTTTGCCATTTATGTTTTTGTTTAAAATTTTATGTCAAAGTTAAGAAAAATTTTATTTTTGTTTATACAAGAAAACTTAAATCCCCGGGCTTGTTATGAAAAAAATTGTCTTACTATTGGGCCTTGTTTTTTTGTCGTGGATAAACGCCGATGCCCAGCTTTTCTGCTCATACAAAAAGGCCATTGATTATCCTTTCCCTACATTTTACTCTCTTAAACACTCTCCACAAGTGTACAGTCCGACAGACATAAACACTTTACGTAATATTGGTAAAGATTTCTCCAAGCAGGAAAAAAATTACAGATGTTTCCTCAAACATTATGAAAAATTCGCCAATTACAAACGTCTTGTCAACGTAGGCCTTAAGCGTTATGAGAAAAAAATGTACCGCGAAGACAGAAAAGCCCAGAAATATGGTACCCGTTTCGTTAATGTTGCATTGATGGCATATTTAGATCTTGACAGTCTTTATAGTGCAAAAATATTTGACCTTCAAGCAAAAAACAAACTACCTGATTCCCTTAAATATATCGCAGAGGGACTAAAACAGGACATACAAGAGTTAACATTCCAGATAGGACAAACTAAATCCCAGGCTATTTCTGCTCATGGTGCCGAAAAGACTAACCTTTTTATCAAATCCATTATACTAAATAAGAAAAAAATAGAACTCAAAGAAGATTATATAGCACTGCTTGTTGGTAACCAGGCTAGAATAGCACAATTGAAACAGAGATATGTCCAGTTGAAACAAGAACAAAGTTTAACCCAACAACCGCCAGAAGGACAGCAAGGACAGACTCAAAGATCACAAGGCCAGACAACAGGGGATCAACAGACAAAACAACGCCAGACACAATATAGCCGTACTACTTATTACATTTTCCGAATTGACCAGTTATCACAAAAATTGCGTCTCACTTCTCAAGAAAAACAATGGCTCACAAACTACAGGGAAGCCCAGGATAGTATTCAACGCTTAGAATCATTACTAAACCAGGATATGGCTATGAATCCCGGGAACACATTGGCTAAACTTGCATCCCTGTATTGGAAGGCATATAATTCCCTATTCAAAATTTATAGCAACTATCTTCCGGAGCCAGGAAATGAAAAAATCTATAATACTCAAAAAATAAGTAAAGAACTACACGATAAATACCTCAAAAACAAAGATATAGGGCTTCTATGGCAAGCAAACCATTATTTAGGCGAAGCTATTATTTTAATGGAGAACAAACTTTCTGATCGTTACAATATAGGTGGCAATTACTTAACATCTGATATACTACCAACTACAAGTAGTGCCGAACAAAAGACCACCACCCAACAACCGAAAAAAACAACGGCTCAACCCAAACCAAAAACAAAAGTCAATTGTACACCATCAGGCCTTGTATACTCTTATTCCATAGATAACCCTACTCCAAAACTTCTCCGTGAGGAAGGAACCTTTTACAGGGTTTACGTTGGTACAACTACACGTCAAGTTTTACCTAAAGAGTTTTCAGATTACCAACCTATCACATACGTACGAGTCTGTCGAGAATCCTCTTTGCGTCAAAAACATTATTATGTTGGCAAATTTGCAACGTACCAGGAGGCTAAAAAGGCAGCTAATAAGCTTTATACACAATTTGGTATCCATACTAAAGTTGTCAAATTTATAAATGGTAAGCCAGCGGTTGGACTACCAACACAAACACCACAACAACAAAGGCGTACAGTACAAGGTGTGGAGAACATCCATGACACGAAATACCTCGTTTACGCTGTACGTATCGGCACATTTTCTGACCCCAAGTCTCCATCACAGCTCAAACATATTGGTACTCTTTATTACACAACAACAGGAGATAACAAGTTTGCATATTACGATGGGCTCTATTACACATACTCCTCAGCACTTAACGCCCTCTCAAAGCTTAGAAATCTTGGTTATCATGATGCCTACATAGAAGCATTTAATAATGGACAGAAAATTAGTATCAATCGTGCTAAACAAATAGAACAAGCATCTAAGGGAAATGGACAAGTTATATTTGGAATACAAGTAGGTGCTTATAGTAAACCTCTTTCACAAGAAGATTACCGCAAAACATACGCTAGCCTTGGGGCACAATACCAAATATCTATGATCAAAAAAGGCCAGATGTATGTCTATTATGTATACGCTGGAACTACATACAACCAGGCAAAACAACTTAAAACAAAAATAAGAAATCTAGGATATAGCGATGCATTTATCATAGCAATACGTGATAATAAAGTTGTTCCACTTAATCAAGTTATTAGATAATTCTTTAAAAATAAATTTTTATATTTGTAAATAGAAATTGACAAACAAGCACAATGAGACTCAAACAAGTTGCTTACATACTATCATTATTTCTGGTGTTAATCATCACTGCACCAGGATGTAAACAAGAGCCAGACGTTGATTTGGATCAACTTGCTGCTCTTGATACACTGCCTTACGCACAAGGACAAGAACTGCAAAATTATTATTCCCAAACACAAAATATTCAAACAGCATCTGATACAACAGCACTTTATCTAAAGTATATTCTAATAATCCTCCTCATTATTATTGCCTTAGGCGTAGGTATCTATTTCTTCAACAAAGTTTTCCCACTTGGTATATATGTTCGTGCCAAGATAGCTGGTGTTAAAAAAATCCCAGTTCATCAAATCATAACATTATCATGGAAAAGTGTACCAGTGGACAAAATTCTAGAATTAATGATAAAATCCCATTCTGCAGGCGTTGACCTGAACTTGATGGAAATGGGTGATGCTTACCTCGCAGAAGTTGACCTTGATAAAGTAGTGAATGCCCTTATAGAAGCTAAGAATGCTAATATAGAAAGAATTACGTTTAGCAAACTGGTAAAGTACCATCTAGCTAAGGTAGATCTAGAGCATGTTATGGATGCGCTACTTATGGCTAAAAATGCAGGTATTGAGACTAATATAGACCAGCTCTCTAGTCTTTACCTGGCTGGGGTTGACGTTGTCCGTGTAATAAAAGCTAAAATTGCATCACGTAATTCTGGGTTTGAAATAGATCTTGACAACCTTGTGGAACATTATCTAGCCGGTGGTAATATTGAGAAAACCATCGAAGCATACGTTGCTGCAAAAAAAGCCGATCTAAAAGATTTTGACTTTGGCGATATTGCCAACATAGATCTGGCAGGATATGATGTTGTAGAGACTGTTAATAAAGCTATTATTCCCACAATAGTCGAGACAGAAGGTGTCCGCGGTATAGCCAGGGACGGCGTTGAGCTAATTATGAAAGTAAAAGTTACACTAAGAGCCAAACTTAAAAATATCATTGGTGCGCCCGAAGAGACCACTATTCTGGCACGTGTTAACGAAGGCCTGGCTACAGAAATAGGTTTAGCACGCAGTCATTACGATATTCTAAAAAGTCCTTATGAACTAGCAGATCGCGTTGAGAAGAAAAGATTGGATCAAGATTCTGCTTTTGAGATACTCTCTATAGACGTATCTGACCTAAAGGTAGGTAAAGACGTACAAGCAGAACTAAGAGTGGAAAGGGCACGGGCAGAAGCAGAACAGGCTAAAGCAGAGCTCATTAAAGCAGAAGAAAAAGTCAAAAAAGCTATGGCAGCAGCTTTTCTTGACGGGAAAATCACAGTTGAAGAATATTATAAACTTCAAAACCTCGAGGCAGACACAGAAATGCGCAGAAATATTGGCAAGACAGATGAAACACAGGATGCACAAACAGATGAAAACGAACAGG
Organism: Bacteroidales bacterium; assembly: GCA_027083655.1. Taxonomy (GTDB): domain Bacteria; phylum Bacteroidota; class Bacteroidia; order Bacteroidales; family S143-33; genus S143-33. Next base: position 4,240 of record JALWNS010000043.1, read on the forward strand.
AACAAGAATAAATATACAGACACAAACGTGAGAGGAGGCCCTTTGGGCCGCCTCTCACGTTTTACTCATCTGGCTTATCAATAGTACAAATCACGCTCACCTTGCTTAATACGCTCCAGCTTTTTCATCACACCCCTGCGGAAATTCTCTGATAAAGTCTCTAGATTTTTCTCAATTATTTTATAACCTTTCTCCTTCAGGCCATTGCGGGCATAGTCCTCTAAGTACTCTGCCAATGTCAGAATAGCGTTAGGCGTACAATAACGTTTTATAAAGCCAGGTACGGAAAACTCCATAAAATGTTCCCCTGTGCGGCCTACCCTATAACATGCAGTACAGAAAGAGGGGAGCATGTCCTGGTCAAAAAGCTCATCTATAACTTCCGCAAGGCTACGGGTATCATGAATTTCAAATTGCTCTCGCTTAAGATCCTGCCCTTCTTTCTGCTGTGTATAGCCTTTCATCTCAATATTTGTACCTCCATCAATCTGGGAAACACCAAATTGAATAATCTCGTCCCTAATGTGTGCAGGTTCACGGGCTGTGAGAATCATTCCTGTATATGGCACGGCCAAACGTATGATTGCCACTAGCTTTGTAAAATCTTCGTCTGGGACTAGCCATTGCTTATCCATGTCGATATTAGCAGCATTCTGCAAACGTGGGAACGAAATAGTATGTGGACCTACATTATAAACTGCCTCAAAATGGTTAACATGCCGTATTAATGCCAATACTTCGAAACGCCAGTCATATAATCCAAAGAGTGCTCCAATGCCCACATCATCAATACCTGCTTCCAGTGCACGGTCCAGGGCGGTCAAACGCCAATTGTAATCTTTTTTCTTTCCCGCAAGGTGTAGCTTGTCATAAATACCTGGATGGTATGTCTCCTGGAAAATTTGATACGTTCCAATACCTGCTTGCTTAACAACCTTGTACCCTTCGATATCCAGAGGAGCTGCATTGATATTAACACGCCTGATCTCACCATTACCTTTTTTAACACTATAAACTACCCTGACTGTGTGTGCTATAAACTCTGGACTGTATTTTGGATGCTCACCATAGACCAGAATCAAGCGTTTATGTCCGTTATCTTCCAGGGCTTCGACCTGTTGGCGTATCTCATCATCTGTAAGTGTGACGCGCTCCACATCTTTATTGCTTGCGCGGAAACCACAATAAACACAATTGTTTGTACAGTAATTTCCTATGTACAAAGGGGCAAAAAGGACAATTCTGTTGCCATAGATTTTTTCCTTAAGCATACGTGCGCCTTGTTTAATAAGCTCAATAAGCTCAGGGTCTTTGGTATTTACGAGCACTGCAGTCTCTTCTAATGAAAGACGGTGCTTGTTCAGCGAGCGGTTAATAATTTCTATTACCCGCTCACGCGTGGGCTTGACCCCATCTATGTATGACCAGATTTCTTCGGGGTCAATAAACGGCTCCATCGGCCTGTCCGGGATCTTGTATTTTTCCGGATGATAAATCATTGCCATGGCTATCTGTTTTTAAAATTGCTGTTTTCACTTTTATACCACGGATCAGGCCTAGCTGACCAGAGAGAGCTCCGATTTGATCATTATCTGCCTCAATTATTAAGCTTATTATCCTCAGATTCCTGTGACGCAAATTCACCCCCATGCGACCAATGATATAGTCGCTATGCCGTCCTAAGACATGGTTCATCCTTACTGTGTCTGCATCTGGACTGATAAGGATAATTATAGATGCTATTCTCCTCTCCATCAGCCTGATCCTCTGGATTGGAGATAGCCTTCCTCGACGCTCCTCGGATCACCCGCAGGCTCACCTCAGAGCCAGGGGAAGGGCTCCAATCATTTTATCTGCAATATATATCAGATGTATGCCCAAATCCATGACTTTTGTCAGAAAAAAGAAAAATGTTTCCCAAAAAACACATACTTAACAACATCCTAATTTACAACGAGATAACACTTCAAACAAAAAGAGGGACTGCCTGGGGCAGTCCCTCTTATACGCAGATATAATCTTTTGCTATTGCCTTTGATTACATGTAATGCAAATATTGCTGTACAAGCTCTATTATCTGTTGGGGTTTGCCGTAAAGCCGCTCACTTAAATCTTCGTCTTGATATGACTTTAACTGGTTAATGAACCTATTAATAGTACCAGCAGGGAAAACACCATCTTGAGTATAAAACAGCTTATCCTGCTTCAGATAATCTGCTGATTCGTAGCAAGAACGCGGTAGAGACTCCAATCTGTTTTTGATATGCTCGTTTTCCGGCTTGAAAATATCTACTTCCACGTGCAAGTTATGAGCTATATCCAGGGCATCTGGCATCTCAAAACCATGCTGAATAGCCATTACCATACCTGCCAGCAAGTGGTAAACATCTGCAGATCCATCTGGCACACGGAATTCAACTGTCTGCTTGCCTGGAATATATGGCACTTCTGCAGTTTCATAAGGATTAGCATCACGTATCATTTGTGTTTTCTTTGTCCAACCTAGCGGAACCCTAATCAATGCAGAACGGTTGGTCTCTCCCCAACAGATACGTGTAGGTGCTTCCTGGTTTGGCACCAACCGCAAATATGAAATAGGAATAGTATTACCAAATGCTGTCAGGCTCTTGGCCTTGGTAAGTAAGCCTGCAATAGATTTGAGGGCTATATCGCTTAACTCTCCATTTTCGGCTACCATCAAATTCTGGTCATCCTGGTCTGTAATCATATAATGTATATGCAAACCACTACCTGCCTTACCTTGGGAGATTTTAGGAGCAAAGCTAATAGTCACTCCATATTGATAAGCAAGATTGCGAAGTATCCATTTTGCCAACAAGATCTGGTCTGCTGCATCTTCTATATCTACAGGGTTAAACTCAATCTCGTGTTGTTCATAATAATGCTCATCTGTGGTAAAATTACCAACCTCAGAGTGTGCATATTTAATTTTTCCACCACACTGTGCGATCAGTCGCATGGCTTCAACCCTAAGCTGCTCGAATTTTGCAAAAGGCTTGCTTGCATGATAACCCTTCTGGTCTGTATTTGGAAATTCGGAGTTTGTCTCTGCAGGTGCTATGACATAATATTCCAGTTCGCCCAGAGCCTTGATTTTATATCCAGTGGCTTTCTTAAACCTCTCATGAGCCTTGCGTAGTATGTTCTCTGGTGCGCTCTCCAGGGGTTTGCCTTCCTTTGTGTAATAAGAACACAATAAATCGAGGGTGGGAACCTCTGAAAATGGATTAACAAAAGCAGTCCTAAAACGGGGAATAACATATAAATCACTTGTTCCTGCCTCGATAAAAGTAAAAAGACTGGATCCATCCACACGCTCACCTGTAGCAAAAATGCTTTCGAGGTAATAACGCGAAGTAATAACAAAATTCAATGTCTTAAGCTTACCATCCTCGCCAACATAGTGGAAATTAACCTGCTCAATATCATTCTCCTCTATAAAACGGATAATATCATACCTTGTAAACTCGCTACTGGGCTTGCGTAGGTACTTGACAATCGGGTTGGGATTCATTAAAACTTCATACTCACGCATCTTTATTAATATTTTTTCTCAAATATATTTAACTTGCCAGAAAATAATGTAAATTTCATTGATTTTTTTATTTTTTATTAATTTTCAAGC